>CAZBSR010000022.1:0-13952 GCA_964494575.1 uncultured Methylophilaceae bacterium
GAAGAAAGTTGAAGCAGACGGATGGATTGCTGTAGTTGCGGCGTAAGCGCAAGATTTTGTGAAAACCTGAGTTGTAGACTTTGCTTCATAACGACTATTTTTACCTAAAATCCGTATCTCACAGGCGGAAATCCTTGCCTAGATATACTTCCCTCACACTATCATTCTGGACTATTTCACTGGGCAGGCCTGCAGCAAATATCCGACCCTCATTTACAATATACGCCCTATCGCAGATGCCCAAGGTTTCGCGTACATTGTGATCGGTGATTAATACACCGATATTGCGCTCCGCAAGAAAACCGATGATCTTCTGGATATCCAGCACCGCAATCGGGTCGATCCCGGCAAACGGTTCGTCCAGCAGGATAAAGCTGGGGTTGGTTGCCAGGCAGCGCGCAATCTCAACGCGGCGCCGTTCACCGCCGGATAGGCTCACGGCCAGGCTGTCGCGGATATGGACGATATGCAGTTCATGCAGCAATGATTCAAGCTGCTCCTGCATTTGTTCCTGAGTCAGTTTCTGCAATTCCAGGATTGCCAGAATGTTGTCTGCCACCGTCATTTTTCGAAAAATCGAGGGCTCCTGCG
Organism: uncultured Methylophilaceae bacterium; assembly: GCA_964494575.1. GTDB lineage: Bacteria > Pseudomonadota > Gammaproteobacteria > Burkholderiales > Methylophilaceae > JBCKUK01. Next base: position 592 of record CAZBSR010000022.1, read on the forward strand.
GTAGGTAGGAGAGGCCGAGGCGTGCGCGCTGATGGATGGGCAGGCGGCTGAGATCCTTGCCGTCAAGCAGGATGCGCCCGCCATCCAGGGGCACCAGCCCCACCATCATGTAAAAACTCGTAGTCTTGCCGGCGCCATTCGGTCCAAGCAGGCCGACGACTTCCCCACTGTTAAGGCGCAGGGAGATATCCTGCACTACCGTGCGTGATTTGTATTTCTTGCGCAGATTTTCAACAATTAATTCACTCATTACGATTTTTATTAACAGCCTTTATTCAATAGGGATTCGGGTGAATGCCAGCTTTAATTCGAGGCAGGCGCAGGTGCTGTCTCTGAAGCCGGGGTCGAGGCGGGTGCAGGTGTAGCGGCTTTCTTTTTCGGCTGTATGATCGCTTTCACTCTTCCGGTAGGTGTGGCCGGCGTGGCGGCTTGCTGGCCCCCGCCTATCACCTCTGCATATTCGGCATTAGCGTCATAACTGATGTAATCACCATGTACGATATCGTCGCCGCGTTTGACCCAAGCCTTGGTATAGAGCTGCACCTTGTCCATGCGGCCATCGTATTCAATACGCTGTGCACTGCCTGACATATATTCGGATTTGCCTTCCAGCTTCTGTTTAAAGGTGGTGGGGTTGCCGGTCGAAGTGCTATGTTGAAAACCTTCCTTGTCCTCCCGCACGATGAGTTTATCTCCGCGGATCTCCAGCGTGCCCTGGGTGAGGATAACGTTCCCGGTATAGATGCTGGTCTTCTTGGCGTCATTGACGGTCACGGTGTCGGCTTCCAGGTTGATCGGTTTTTCACGGTCAGCTTTTTCCGCAAAGGCATTGAATGATTGCAGCATCAGCGCGATGGCCAGCAGGCTTAGGTTCGCCAAGCCATGATTCAGGAACTTCTGGCTCAGAAAGCCAGGGCTCACCAGGCTAGGGTTGAGTTTGGGCATGCTCATATTGTCTCCGGATACGCGTGGTTTTCTGGTTTGAAGAAGTTGCTTGCGGCGTTTTTTTGCTTACGGGTTTTTGCAGGGCTTTAGCGGGGCTTGCCTTATTGTTGCCTGATTCTATTTTGCTGGCTTTATTTCCAGATGTAGTAACTTTCTGTGTAGCTTTCTTGCTTTTTACTTTGGGCTGGCCGGGAATTCGGGCTTGCGGCGGCCGTTCATAGTGTACTTTTACCTTGCTTAGCAATTTCAAGGTTTGCTGTTTTTTATCGTAAACCATACCGGTGCCGTGAATAACCGTTCCAGGTGCTTGCGTGATGACTACCGGCTTGTCCGTCGTGGCGATCTCTTTTTTGGGTGTCAAATTCAGGTATTGGGTAAGCAGAACCATTTCGCCTTTATCTGCGGAAGCCTGTCGCACGACTTTTACATTATCCATGAATTGAATATTCTCACCATCGCTGGACACCAGGCCACGCTCCCCTTCGATCAGGGTAGCGGGCTTGTTGATATCGTAACGCGTGAAATGAGGATACTGCAGCTCTGTAGTGTCGTTATCGGGATAATGCCGCATTTCCCGCGCAAGCAGCTTGTAGCGCAAGTCGCCGTTCACATCGGTCCTGGTAGTGACGAAGTTGTTCAAAATATAGTCCGGGTCATGGCGGGTGCTGCCGTCCAGCTTTGGCGCAGGCGGCTGTACCGTACGCTCGATCCAGAGCGTAAGGATTGCCAGCAATGCGAGCAGCGCCAGGGGAAACAGGATAGTGGGGCGGCCATACATTCAATAATTGATCTTATTACTCTAAAAATGGCGCCATTTGCGCATCAAAGGTCCCTTGCGCACGCATGATCAGCTCGCACAACTCACGTACGGCACCTAATCCGGCCTGGCGTTCGGTTACATAATGCGCATATTGTTTCACCAGTGGCATGGCATGCGGCACGGTGACAGCGAGGCCGCATCGACGCATGGGGGGTAGATCAACCACATCATCACCCATGAAAGCGCATTCTTCGGCAGACACACCGAGATCCGCGATCAGTTTCTGGAAGGCTTCATACTTGTTTTGTGCACCCTGATAGACATGGGCGATACCGGTATTTTTGGCACGCTCACTCACCACGTTCGAGCAGCGCGCGGTGATGATCGCCATCTGCACACCGCTGGCCTTGAGCATTTTCATGCCGAGGCCATCCAGCGAATGAAAGGATTTATATTCAAGGCCATCATCACCTAGCATCAAGCCGCCATTCGTCATGACGCCATCTACATCGAAAACTACAACCTTGATACGTTTTGCGCGCGCTTCTACCGGGGTCATCAAACTACCTTTGCTATAAGTAAATCGTGCATATTAAGCGCACCGACCAGATCGCCTTGTGCATCCACTACCAGCAATCCATTAATTTTATGTTGCTCCATGAGTTCTACCGCTTCTGCGGCCAAGCGGTCAAAGCCGATGGTTCTGGGATTGGCGTGCATGACGTCGGTAATTGCCGTTGTCATGACATTGACGTTACGCTCGAAAGCGCGGCGCAGGTCGCCATCGGTGAAAATACCCACGGGCTTGCCCAGACCATCGACCACCGCAGTCATTCCCAGGCCTTTGCGTGACATTTCCAGCAGGCCTTCGGAAAGTGAGGCGGTCAGCGGCACGCTCGGGATAGCCGAGCCTTGACGCATCACATCGCTTACATGCACCAGCAGGCGGCGGCCAAGCGGGCCGCCAGGGTGGGAGCGCGCAAAATCTTCTGCGGAAAAGCCGCGCTGATCCAGTACCGTCACAGCCAATGCATCGCCCAGCGCCAGCATGGCCGTGGTGCTTGCCGTGGGCGCGAGGCCGAGCGGGCAGGCCTCTTGCGATACATGTGCGTCGAGATGAACGTCGGATTTCTGGGCCAGTGCCGATGCCGGATTGCCGCTGATGCTGATGAGTCGCGTGCCCATGCGTTTAAGGTGAGGCACTATAGCCAATAGCTCTTCGCTTTCACCTGAGTTGGACAACCCGATCACGACATCGTCCGGCGTGATCATGCCCAGGTCGCCATGACTGGCTTCGGCAGGATGCATGAAAAAAGCCGGCGTGCCAGTGCTGGCGAGGGTGGACGCAATTTTATTACCAATATGTCCGGATTTGCCCATGCCGCTCACCACAACCCGGCCGCGGCATTGTAAAATAAGCTCAACAGCGCGTGTGAAGCTGTCATCAAGGCGCTGGGCCAGCGCTTCTACTTCACGCGCTTCTATCAGCAGCACTTCCCGTGCGAGCGTTAGCGGCGATTTGCCTGCAGTAGAGTTCTGATTACCAGTATCTTGAATATTGATTTTTTTGTGTAATTTGGATATTCCCATAGTGCAAGTATAAAAGGGAATGACCTATGAATAAAGGCGAATAGAAGCCATTAACGCAAAATAAGTTCGACTTTTGTAAAAGTCGGCATAATTTTTGCCTGTCTTCGTATCAATCATGCATGACACATTGCCAGCCATCCTGATCCTGCTCACCAGCTCGGTATTTGCGGTGGCCCTGTTTCGTGCATTGCGGCTGCCAGCCATGCTGGCTTATTTCCTTGTCGGCTTGGCGCTCGGCCCCCAGGCTCTAGGCCTTTTGCCCGATAGCGAAGCCAATCGCGGGTTGGCCGAATTCGGCATCGTTTTCCTCATGTTCAGTATCGGCCTCGAATTCAGCCTGCCGCAGCTATATGCCATGCGTCGCACCGTATTCGGTCTTGGCGGCGCGCAGGTGGCCATTACCATGGCAGTGGTCATGGCGATATGCTGGGGCATCGGTATGGATTGGCCCGCGGCGTTTGTGATTGGCGGGGCGTTGGCCATGTCTTCTACTGCCATTGTGTCCAAGATGCTGGCAGAACGCGTGGACCTGAATTCGCGCCACGGGCGCCTGGCCATCGGTGTGCTGCTATTCCAGGACATTGCTGTCGTGCCCATCCTGGTGCTGATTCCTGCGCTGGCTATGCATGGTGACCTCATGAGCGCATTGGGAATCTCCCTGATAAAAGTCGCGGCCATGCTGTCGGTGTTGTTCCTGTTCGGCAAATGGCTGATCAATCCATGGTTCAGCCTGATTGCTCGCCAGCGCTCGCGGGAATTATTCGTCATGAATGTGCTGATGGTCACACTGATACTGGCATTCGCCACGCATCTGGCCGGCCTTTCATATGCACTTGGCGCATTCATCGCCGGCATGCTGATATCAGAGACGCGCTACCGATACCAGGTTGAATCGGATATCGCCTCCTTTCGCGATATTTTCCTCGGCCTGTTTTTTGTGATGATGGGCATGCTGCTGGACTTTCATCAGGTGGCTGCCAATATCGGCCCGATTTTGCTGGTGTTGGTTGCGCTTATCCTTTTCAAGGCGCTGGTCGTCGGCTTGCTCAGTCGCCTGTTCAAATACGAGACGGGCGTCGCACTCCGCACCGGCGTCATCCTGGCGCAAGCCGGGGAGTTCAGTTTTGTGATCCTGGCGCTAGGCATGCAGCGCGGCTTGATTAGCGGGCAGGCATTGCAGATTGTGCTGGCAGCATCGCTGCTTTCCATGGTGGCAGCGCCTTTCATCATCCAGAACAACGGCCGCCTGGTGCGGCGTTTCGTGCGCAGTTATAACCGTAACCATCAATTGAAGGTCTCTGAAATCGAAAAGGTCGGCACGCAGCTCAGCGGCCACGCCATTATCTGCGGTTATGGGCGCAGCGGGCAGTATCTGGGACGCTTCCTGAAAGAGGAGGGCATTCCCTTTATTGCGCTGGATATCGACCCGGTGCGGGTACAGGAGGCTGCGGTTGCAGGTGAAAACGTGATGTATGGCGATGCCGGGAGGCGCGTGGTATTGGCAGCGGCAGGCGGAGACAGGGCAAAGGCGTTGATTATCAGCTATGCGGATGAAGCTTCGGCCATGAAGATCCTGCATGTGGTGCAGGATAATTATCCGCAGCTGCCGGTGATTGTGCGCACGGTGGACGACACCAATATGGAAGCGCTGCGGGCAGCAGGGGCCGCCGAGGTTGTCCCCGAGGTGCTTGAGGGCAGCCTGATGCTGGCCTCGCATGCGCTGATGCTGCTGGGCGTGCCGCTCAACCGTGTGGTCAAGCGCATCCGCCTGTTCCGCGAAGCGCGTTACAAACTGTTCCGCGGCTTCTTCCATGGTATTTCCGATGTGTCGCAGGAGGCGCTGGATAAACACCAGCCGCGCATGCACTCGGTGGCGCTTAGTGCTTCGGCCTATGCTGTGGGAAAACGCCCCATCGATATCGGGCTGGAAGGTCATAACGTCGAAATCAAAACGATACGCCGCCCAAACAGCAATGGATTCGAGCCGACACTGGACATGGTGTTTGCCGATGGCGATGTCGTGGTGCTGCTCGGTATTCCTGAATATCTTGCGGGAGCTGAAAAAGCCCTGTTGACGGGTCGATGAGATAGGCAGATGAAACAGCATGTATTAGTCGCCGGTGGCGGCATCGTTGGTTGCCTGACTGCCCTTGAGCTGGTGGATCGCGGCTGCCGCGTTACCCTTGTCGAGCGCGGCGAAATAGCCAGCCAGAGTTCCGGTGAGGCATCATGGGCAGGTGCCGGGGTTCTTTTCCCGCTGCTGCCATGGATGTATTCGGATGCAGTCAACAACATTACCTTCACCGGCGCCAATCTCTACCCGGCGCTTTGCCAGCGCCTGCTCGACGAAACCGGCATAGACCCTGAGCACATGCCCAGCGGCATGCTGCTGCTGCCCGGCTTCGATATGCAGGTAGCACAAGCGTGGTGCGCATCCCACAGGCTCGATGCGGAAGTTGTGGCATCCGCAGACCTACCGGTTCAGTCATTGAGCGCGGGTGACGGCTTATGGCTGCCGCGGATAGGCCAAGTCAGGCCTCCCAATCTGCTCAAGGCTTTGCGCAAAATGTTGGAAATCCGCGGCGTAGAATTGCTTGAGCATACCGAGTTGAAGCCGCTGCCAGCCATGCAGCGGCTGGACGAATGGCAGACGGTGAAAGGGGAAAAGCTGCAGGCCGACAAGTTTGTCGTTACCTCGGGCGCGTGGAGTTTCGAGCTGCTCAAGGCCAACGCCCTGAAGCTTGATATCAAGCCCATGCGCGGCCAGATACTGCTTTACCGCCAGCCGGCCCACAGGCTCAAGCACATGGTGTATCGCGAAGGTTTTTACATGGTGCCGCGCAAGGATGGCCTGCTGCTCACAGGCAGTACGCTGGAGGACGTGGGTTTTGATAACACCACCACCGAAAGCGTCAAGGCTGACCTGATAGCCAAGACCGAAGCCATTTTGCCGGAATTAAAAGGCATGCCTGTACTCAAGCACTGGAGCGGCTTGCGGCCCGGTACTCCGAAAAACTTGCCGACCATTGCCGAGCATCCGGAGATACAAAACCTCTACCTGAATACTGGCCATTTCCGTTATGGCCTGACCATGGGGCCATGCAGCGCAAAGATGATCGCCGCCCTGATTTTTAATGAGAAGCCCATCGAGGACGTTGAGCCTTTCATTTTCCCCGCCTAGCTTGCCGCTAAGATAAAAAAAGGCCATGCCGCTTTTCAGTGACATGGCCTTGCCTGAAAATACCGGTTAATTGCGGATCAGGTGATCGAACGCTCCCAGTGCCGCTTTTGCCCCATCGCCAAGCGCAATCACGATCTGCTTGTAAGGCGTCGTAGTCACGTCGCCGGCGGCGAACACACCCGGTATGGATGTCTGGCCGTGGCTGTCCACTTCGATCTCACCGTATTTGCTCAGATTGACAGTGTCCTTCAACCAATCCGTATTCGGCACGAGGCCGATCTGCACAAATACGCCTGCGAGTTCCAAGTGATGCGAAGTGCCCGTGCTGCGGTCGGTATAAGTCAATCCATTGACCTTGTTGCCATCGCCAGTGACTTCCGTGGTCTGCGCCTGAGTGAGCACTTCCACATTGGGCAAAGTGAACAATTTCTTCTGCAACACGGCATCGGCGCGCAACTGCGGGTCGAATTGCAACAACGTGACATGCTCGACGAAGCCGGCAAGGTCGATCGCTGCCTCTACGCCGGAGTTGCCGCCGCCAACCACCGCCACGCGCTTGCCCTTGAATAACGGGCCATCGCAGTGCGGGCAGTAGGCCACACCCTTGCCGCGATACTCTCTCTCGCCGGGTACATTCATCTCGCGCCAGCTTGCGCCAGTCGCAAGGATGACTGATTTGCTCTTTAATACCGCACCGCTATTCAGCCTGATTTCGTTCAAATCTCCCGGAATCAGTTTTTCTGCGCGTTGCAGATTCATGATATCGACTTCGTAGCTTTTCACGTGCTCTTCCAATGCCGATACCAGTTTTGGCCCTTCGGTTTCCTGCACCGAGATGAAGTTCTCGATAGCCATGGTATCCATCACCTGGCCACCGAAGCGGTCTGCCACGATGCCGGTACGTATGCCCTTGCGAGCGGCATATACGGCTGCTGCCGCACCTGCCGGGCCACCGCCGACGATCAATACATCGAATGGCTCGCGTGCGGAGATTTTTTCCGCTTCACGTGCAATTGCGCCGGTATCGAGTTTGGCAAGGATTTCGTCCACGCCCATGCGGCCCTGGCCGAATTGTTCGCCATTCATGTAGATGGTAGGCACTGACATGATCTGCCGCTCAAGGACTTCGTCCTGGAATAACGCGCCGTCTATCATCACATGGGTGATATTGGGGTTGATGACCGCCATCAGGTTAAGCGCCTGCACTACCTCCGGGCAGTTCTGGCAGGTGAGCGAGATATAGGTCTCGAACTTGAAGCTGCCTTCAAGGTTGCGTATCTGCGCTATGGTCTCCGCACTGGTCTTGGGCGGATGACCGCCAGCTTGCAACAATGCAAGCACAAGTGACGTGAACTCATGGCCCATGGGAATGCCGGCGAAGCGTATGCCTATATTGCCGTCAGGACGGTTAATCGTGAACGAAGGTGTGCGCTCATTGGCGTCACGTCGTTCAATAAGTGAGATACGGCTGGAAAGCTCGGCGATTTCCTTCAATAGCTCCAGCATCTCGCGCGACTTTTCGCCGTCGTCCAGATAGGCAACGACTTCTACGGGCTGCGTAAGATTGTCAAAGTAGCTTTTGAGCTGCGTCTTTATATTTGCATCCAACATGGTTTTCTCACTTAAATAATTAGGGGTAAAACTGCCCGGGCAGCTTTATGATGAGCGCCCGGGCATGTTGCTTACTGCTTAGCGGATATGGATCCGCTAATATTTAGTGCTTAGATCTTGCCGACGAGGTCCAAAGACGGTGCCAAAGTGGCTTCGCCTTCCTTCCATTTGGCCGGGCAAACTTCGCCTGGGTGGTTGCGGACATAGACGGCGGCCTTGACCTTGCGTAACAGGTCGCTCGCATCGCGGCCAACGCCTTCGGCAGTGACTTCCAGTGCCTGGATAACGCCATCCGGGTCGATCACAAAAGTACCGCGGTCAGCCAGGCCCTGATCTTCGCGCATCACGCCGAAGTTGCGGGTAATGGTGCCGGTTGGATCGCCGATCATCGGATACTTGATCTTGCCGATGGTATCCGACGTGTCGTGCCATGCTTTGTGAGTGAAGTGCGTGTCGGTGGAAACAGAGTAAATCTCCACGCCCAGCTTCTTGAACTCTTCGTATTCATCGGCAAGGTCGCCCAGTTCAGTTGGGCAGACAAAGGTAAAGTCAGCTGGGTAAAAGAACACCACAGCCCATTTGCCTTTCAGGTCGGCATCGGTCACCGGCACGAACTGGCCGTTGTGAAACGCTGTAGCCTTGAAAGGGACTATTTCGGTATTGATAAGGGTTGTTGCCATTTGATTGCTCCTTGTGGTGAATGTGAGTGACATTCTAAGGAGCTATAGTCGATAGGTCTAATTGATTGTTTAAACCTTAATGATTGTATAAATCAATCGGTGTTGAATGTGCAAATGGAAAAACTCGCACACCGCTTTGGAGTGAGTTCCTGCTTATTCGTTCGCTTGGCTATTTTTACAGGTCATGCCTGATGCGACCAATCGCCGGATTTGCCGCCGGTTTTTTCCAGCAGCCTTATTTCGCCAATCACCATGCCGCGATCCACGGCTTTACACATGTCATATATGGTCAGTAGTGCAACACTGGCCGCGGTCAGCGCTTCCATCTCCACACCGGTGCGGCCGACGGTTTCGGCAATGACCGTGCAATGGATGGTGTTTTTTGCCTGGTCGATTTCGAATTCCACGCCTACTTTTGTCAGGGCGATGGGGTGACATAAAGGAATGAGGTCGGATGTGCGCTTGCTGCCCTGTATCGCGGCGATGCGCGCGATGCCCAGCACGTCGCCCTTTTTGGCGTCGCCCTGTAAAATGAGCTGCAAAGTCTCAGGCTGCATGCGTATGCTGCCGCTTGCTTTCGCTACGCGATGGGTCTCGACTTTCTCGCCGACATTGACCATGTGGGCCTGGCCGGTACTATCAAAATGCGTGAATTTCATGCTTTTCCCAAATGAACTCAGTACTTATTACCGTTATCATAGCAACGATGAAACTAATTTACGCAATTCTCTTAACCGCCTTGTCTGCACCGCTGGCGCTGGCTGACGGACTTCCCGAACTTGGGGATAATTCAGAGACGGTGCTCTCCCCGTTACAGGAGGAAACCATCGCCAACCAGATCATGCGCGATGTCATGTCCAGCGGCGATGTGGTACAGGATGTGGAGATCAATGATTACGTGCAGAACCTGGGCTACCGGCTCGCATCGAATGGCCCGGACAGGCGCCAGAAATTCAATTTCTTTGTGGTGAAGGACAACACCATCAACGCCTTTGCCATGCCCGGCGGTGTGGTCGGCGTGCATACCGGCCTGATACTGGCGGCGAATAGCGAATCCGAAGTGGCGAGCGTACTGGGGCATGAAATCGGCCACGTGGTGCAGCACCATATGGCGCGCATGCTGGCCAAGCAGAAAAGGGATTCGGTGCTGAGCATGGCGTCCATCGCGCTGGCGCTGCTTGCTGCGCGCTCCAATCCGCAACTGGGCGGCGGCGCGATGACAGCCGCCGGAGCAGCCGGCGTGCAGAAACAGCTGGATTACACGCGCGAGAATGAGCGCGAGGCCGACCGTGTAGGCTTGCAGATTCTCGATAGCGCCGGCTTCGATACGCGCGCCATGCCGGCCTTTTTCACCACCCTCATGAAAAGCTCGCGCTTTGTGGAAGGTGCCGCGCCGTCTTTCCTGCGCACCCACCCGCTGACTACCGAACGTATCACCGATGTGCAGAATCGCGTGGATAGCATGCCATACCGCCAGGTGCAGGATAGCCCGGAGTTTCAATATATACGCGCCAAGCTGCGCGCCGAATTCGGCAATGCGACGCAGGCGGTGGGCTATTTCCAGGACAATATCCGCGAGCGCAGATTCACCAATGAAGCGGCCGAGCACTATGGGCTGGCCCAGGCATTCATGCGCAAGAATGATATAAATGGTGCCGCCACGGAATTGGCCTGGCTGCGCAAGAATGCACCGCGCCATCCATACTTTGAGACGCTGGCGGCAAAAATAGAAGTCGCGCGCAATCACCCGGATCAGGCCGCGAAGATATATGCAGCGGGGCTGGCAGAATATCCCGGCCACAGGGCGCTCATCTATGGCTATATCGAGCATTTCCTGGCGACCAACCAGACGGATAAGGCGCTGCAACTCATCAAGGAAAAGCAGCCTTTATATCCAGATGACCCCTATTTTTATGAACTGCAGTCGCGTGCCTACACGGCGCAGGGCAAGGATCTGTTGCGCCATCAGGCCCAGGGCGAGGCCAACCTGCGGCGTTATGACTTGCAAAAAGCCATCGAGCAGATGGATTTGGCGGTCAAGGCAGGGGATGGCGATTTCTACCAGAGATCCACGGTGGAAGCCAGGCTGAACCAATTGAGGCAGCAGGTGATAGAGCCCAGAAAAGAAGGCTGGTTCGATTAGCTCTAATTTAGAACAATCATCTCTTTGTCGCCTCGCCTTGCCGTACAATTTGTACTGTCTTCGGCTCGGCTTCGCGATCTGATTGCTCTAAATTAGAGCTACCAATATGGAAGGAAAATGATGCAACGTAGAAACTTCCTGCAAGTATTATTAGGTGCCACAGCAGCCTTGTTGCTGGTGCCTGTCAGCGCATTGGCCGCGATGTGGAACAAGGCTGCGTTCGAGGCTACTACATCGGCAGACGCAATCAAAGGCTTGGAGATCCCATCCGAAACGCCAAGCACGGATATCGAGATCATCGCGCCGGATTTTGCAGAGAACGGGGCCGTAGTCCAGGTGCAGGTCACCAGCCGCATCCCCAATACCGAAGCCATCGCGATACTGGCCGAGAAAAATCCGACGCCACTGATCGCCAACTTCATGTTCTCCAACGGCGCCGAGCCGTTCGTGGTCACCCGCATCAAGATGGCGGAGACCGAGGATATACAAGTCATCGTCAAATCCGGCAGCCAGTATTTCACGGCCAGCAAAAAAGTCGAAGTCTCTATCGGAGGCTGCAACTAATGCTAGTCAGGAAACACACATCAGTCAGGAAACAGGGGAGTTGCCGTGGCAGACATTAAAATGCGCGCCCAGCTCAAGGGCGACATCACCGAGGTCAAGATACTGATGAGCCACCCGATGGAAACCGGGCGCCGCAAGAATGATTTTGACGAGATCGTTCCCGCGCATTTCATCCAGCTGGTCACCGCGACGCTGAATGGCAAGCCGGTACTGGAAGCGCAGTGGGGCACGGGCATCTCAAAGAATCCCTACCTGACTTTTCACCTGCGCGGTGCGAAAGTAGGGGACAAGGTTGCTGTGACCTGGCATGACAATAGGGGTGAGTCTGGTTCTGGTGAGATTGCCGTTAATCTAGCTTGAGGATTTTGAAACTCGTAGGGCGCCAATAAGCGCAGCGCATGGCGCCGTAATTCAATACGCCACACCCCACATTCGGCGCAATGCCTTTCAGTTATTGCGCCCTACGCTTGCTAGCGCCAACTGGGTAGCGAGACTTTCAAACACGGCGAAGAGTTTGTCGTATTTGCTTCGTTTTGACTGCTTGATGGATGGGCTAGGTTTCACGGTGGCGATTTAAAGCCACATATGACCAAAATGCCAGAGCAAGCCCAAGCCACAGAAAAGTGACCAAGAAACAATTTGAAGCAAAGTCTAAGAATGGAAAAGAATTCAAGGGATGTTCACCCATTAGACGCGGCCAAACTTCATATTTTTGAAAGGACAAATATGCTTCCACCCCGAACCAAAGTGGCAATAGCCAGCCAGCGGAGAAGATTGAAACCAAGATGCATAGTATTTTTCTTCGATTCATTGCGGCCTAATATCAAGTAGACATCGAATAGTAGTTCAAAAATCATCCCCCTACTATATTCAAAGCAACTGCTTCCGCAATCCTGATGCCGTCCACCCCTGCCGACAGAATCCCGCCTGCATAGCCTGCGCCTTCACCCGTCGGATAAAGCCCTTTGGTGTTGATGCTCTGCAAATCATCATCATTACGCTTGATGCGTACCGGCGACGAGGTGCGGGTTTCCACGCCGGTGAGGATGGCGTCGGGCAAATCGAAGCCTTTGATCTGTTTTGCGAAAGCAGGCAGTGCTTCGCGAATTGCGCTGATGGCGTATTCCGGCAGTGCGTCAGCGAGGTCTGTCAGGTGCACGCCGGGAGTGTAAGACGGCTGCACAGTGCCGAACTCTGTCGAAGGTTTGCCATTTATGAAGTCGCCAACCAGTTGCCCAGGAGCCGCGTAGTTATTGCCTCCCAGGGCATATGCTTTTTCTTCCAGTTTGCGCTGTAGTTCCATGCCTGCCAATGGGTCGCCGGGATAGTCCTGTTCCGGCGTGATGCCGACCACGATGCCGGCGTTGGCGTTGCGTTCGTTGCGTGAATACTGGCTCATGCCGTTGGTGACCACGCGTCCGGGTTCGGAGGCCGCAGCGACCACGGTGCCGCCGGGGCACATGCAGAAGCTGTACACCGAACGGCCATTTTTGGCGTGATGCACCAGCTTGTAATCCGCCGCGCCGAGTAATGGATTACCGGCATTTGAGCCATAACGTGCGCGATCTATCAGCGACTGTGGATGCTCGATGCGGAAGCCGATGGAGAAGGGTTTGGCTTCAATATAGATGCCGCGTTTGTGGATCATCTCGAAGGTGCCGCGCGCGCTGTGGCCGACCGCCAGCACCAGATGGTTCGTCGCAATGCGTTCGCCAGTGGCGAGTGTCACGCCCTGAACTTGATTGTCGTCTATCAAAATATCGACCACGCGGCTTTCGAAGCGAATCTCGCCGCCAAGGGACTCAATAGTCTCGCGCATCTTTTCCACCATACTCACCAGCTTGAAGGTGCCGATATGCGGGTGGCTCACATACAGTATCTCTTCCG
>CAZBSR010000023.1:0-13786 GCA_964494575.1 uncultured Methylophilaceae bacterium
ATGAAAGTTTTATCAGCGCGCGGACTGTGACGATGCAGTGCACTTGCAACAAGCTCTTTTCCTGTGCCGGATTCACCATTAATCAGCACGGTGGCATGTGATCGGCTGAGTCGCCCAATAGCCCGAAAAACTTCCTGCATCGCTGGTGCCTGACCAATGATTTCCGGGGTTTCTTCTATTGCGACAGCTTCCGTTGCCTGACGCATGCTTTCGTCCACAGCGCGGCGGATAATCTCGATCGCCTGATCAACATCAAACGGTTTTGCCAGGTATTCGAATGCTCCACCCTGAAAGGCCGCTACAGCACTTTCCAGGTCGGAGTATGCGGTCATGATAATGACTGGGATATCGGGGAGACGCTTTTTGATCTCCTGCAAAAAATCCAGGCCCGAGCCATTCGGCATACGAATGTCGCTTACGACAACCTGGGGCTCTTCGGTATTCAATGCATTAAGCGCTTCAGGCACGGAAGCGAAAGTCTTGAATTCCATGTCGGTGCGCGCGAGTGCTTTTTCGAACACCCAGCGTATGGAGCGGTCGTCGTCGATAATCCAGATTGGTTTCATTTTTTGCCTGTCAGTACTATTGTTTAATAATTAGGTGTTTCAGTGCGGTGCTCTCAATGGGCAGCAGAATGGTGAAGCAGGTCTGTCCTGGCTGACTCTCGCATTCAATCATGCCATGGTGTTGGGTAATAAATGTCTGCGCTAGCGTTAGCCCCAGGCCGGAACCACCCTCACGGCCAGAGACCAATGGGTAGAAGATACGATCTCGAATTTCGGCGGGTATGCCTGGGCCATTATCGATAATCTGCAGCTTAATAGCCACTCGATAACGTTTTTTAGCTAGAGTGACCTGCCGTTCCGCACGGGTGCGCAAAATAATTTGATGTTGAACCGGATTTTTCCTGTCCTGCTCATAATTCTGCATGGCCTGGACTGCGTTACGGGCGATATTCAAGACAGCCTGGATTAGTTTTTCCCGGTCGCCAATAAGCTCGGGCAGGCTAGTGTCATAATCGCGCTGCACCACTATTCCTTTTGGGGACTCAGCCAGCAACAGGCTGCGTACGCGCTCCAGCACTTCGTGGATATTCGTTGATTCATATTTGGGTACACGATGAGGCACCAATAGCCTATCCATCAGTGATTGCAGGCGGTCGGCTTCTTTTATGATTACCTGTGTGTACTCGCGCAAACTGACCTGTGGAAGCTCGTGCTCCAATAGTTGAGCGGCACCTCGTAGGCCTCCTAGCGGGTTACGAATTTCATGCGCCAAGTTACGCAATAGTTCCGCATTGGCTTGCTGCTGTATCAGCATTCTTTCTTCACGCGCAATCCTCAATTGCTGGTCCATGGGCTGAAATTCGAGCACTAGGCAGGCAGGCGCCAAATCCACAGGAGTAACGGTGCATGTGACTGCCAATGAGTTCTGGCGTAGCGTAGTGATGATGAATTCATGCTCACGAAAAGGGCTTTGATTTTCTATGGCATTTTCGACTGCTGCGTGCAGGATTTCACAATCGGGAAAAACCTGGGATATGCTCAGGCCCTTGATTTGCTTCGCGCTAAAGGCAAACACGATTTCCGCACCCGGGTTCGCATAGACCACGTTTCGCGATTTATCCAGCAGGAGAACGGCGGTTGCCAGATGCTCAAGGCCGGCGAATGAAGATTGAATAGTTTGTTCCATGACGCTTAATATAAGCAAAACCTAGGCCACGGGGAAGGCTGCAGGAAAGATATGGAAAGCAGAATGTTTATTTAAGTGAATTTAGTTCTTTTTGCAGCAACTCAACGTTTTGCTCATGAGCATCGACGTCTGATTGAAGTCCCTGCATTTTCTCTTCGAATTTAGGCACATTACGGAAAGTCTGTGATTTACCATCCGCCCCCTTTTTGTGATAAACCTCAGGGTTGGATTCGCCTTCAGCCTTGGCCTTTCTGGCATCTTCTAGAGCCCGTTTCTCAGCTTCAAGCTCCTGCTGCAGTATTTCCTTGCGCTTATCGTCGCGTTGGCTTTGGGTCTTATTATCTACGCGTGGAAAATCGGCCGGCGTGGCCGTTGTAGTGCGTTTCTGCCCACCATTGGCGGCGGGGCTTGATTTTCCCGAGGTAGAGTCATCGCGTATGAATAATACGCAGTTCTTGTAATTGCTTCCTGCTTTCGTTTTGGCATCAACAAATGCGGGAATGCCTGAGTCTCCTACGCATTTGTATATATCCGCCTGTGCTGCAAGGCTAAAGCAGCTCGCAATCAGGGTGGGGATTAGCAGGAGTTTTTTCTCGATTTTTCTCATAATTTAGAGTGTAGTAGAGAATGCATGGTCAGGCAACGCGCCTATATATAATTAAGTTTACGCAAGCCAATAATTACAAAAAGAAAAGGCAGGTTACCCTGCCTTTTCTTTATACGCTGTCTCGCTATTTATGTAGGCTATCTATTAGCAACTGTAATACATGCCGAATTCAACAGGATGCGGTGTCATACGCAGCTTCGTAACCTCTTCCATCTTCAGCTCGATGTAGCTGTTGATCCAGTCTTCGGAGAAGACACCGCCGCGTGTCAGGAATTCGCGGTCTTTATCGAGGTGTTCCAGAGCCTGATCCAGGGAGGAGCAGACAGTCGGGATTGCTGCGTCTTCTTCTGGGGGCAGATGGTAGAGATCCTTGGTGGCTGCTTCGCCCGGGTGGATCTTGTTCTGTACACCATCCAGGCCAGCCATAAGCAGGGCGCTGAATGCCAGATATGGGTTAGCCACAGGGTCCGGGAAGCGTGCTTCAACGCGGCGTGCCTTGTCGGAATGTACGAAAGGGATGCGAATGGAAGCAGAGCGGTTCTTGGCGGAATAAGCCAGCTTTACCGGCGCTTCGAAATGTGGCACCAGGCGCTTGTAGGAATTGGTGCTTGGATTGGTGATCGCATTCAGTGCACGTGCATGCTTGATGATTCCGCCGATGTAATAAAGGGCAAATTCGCTCAAACCGGCATAGCCATTACCTGCGAACAAGTTCTTGCCATCTTTCCATACGGATTGATGTACGTGCATGCCGGAGCCGTTATCGCCGAAGAAAGGCTTGGGCATGAAGGTGGCAGTCTTGCCATAGGCATGTGCGGTATTTAGAACCACGTATTTGAGGATTTGGGTCCAGTCGGCGCGCTGCGTCAGGGTGCTGAATTTGGTGCCGATTTCGCACTGACCGGCTGTCGCGACTTCATGATGGTGAACTTCTACAGGTACACCCATCTCTTCCAGCGCGATACACATGGCAGAACGGATATCCTGCAAAGAATCGACTGGAGGAACCGGGAAATAACCGCCTTTAACACCCGGGCGATGGCCGGTATTGCCTCCCTCAAACTTTTCGTCAGAAGACCAGGCTGCTTCTTCCGAGTTGATTCGCACCGAGCAGCCGCTCATGCCATTAGACCAGCTGACCGAGTCAAATATAAAGAACTCGGGTTCTGGGCCGAAGTAGGCGGTGTCGCCTATGCCACTCGATTTCAAGTATGCTTCGGCACGTTTAGCCAGGCTGCGTGGGCAGCGGTCATAGCCTTTGCCGTCGGTCGGGTCGATTACATCACAGCTGAGCATCAAGGTCGGCTCATCCATGAACGGATCAATATTGGCGGTCTCCGGGTCTGGCATCAATTGCATGTCAGATGCCTGAATGCCTTTCCAGCCGGCAATCGAGGAGCCATCAAAAGCGTGACCTTCCGTGAATTTGCTTTCGTCAAATGCCGAAACAGGCACAGAAACGTGTTGCTCTTTCCCCTTGGTATCCGTGAAGCGAAAATCAACAAACTTGATGTCGTTGTCTTTCACCATCTTCATTACTTTGGCAACAGCCATTTGAGTCTCCGTTAAATATTTAAAGTTAAGTTAAGTAAATTACAGACACGTTAAACTAGCAGGAAACGTGCCACGGTCAATGGACAATTTTTCATTTTCACACATACGCTTATAAAAGAGAAACAGAATTGTTAGCACCAAATAGGAGCAATTGAATTTCTATTGCACCAATTTGGTGCTAATGCATCGCTCGGTAATAAAGCTATACTTTCATCTTCAATGAAGAGGAGACGATCATGGAAACTCTTACAGAAATTTTACAGAAAGCCAAAGAGCGCGGCTTGGCTAATCACTTGCCATATGCTGGTGCGCTCACTCCTGGCGAAGCGAACCAGATATTGCAATTGACAGGCAATGCCAAATTAGTGGATGTGCGCAGCCGCGCAGAACTGGAACTGGTAGGAAGGATCCCATTTGCCCATCATATCGAATGGGCATTTTATCCGGGCATGGTGGCTAACCAGGATTTTGCCAAACAACTGGCAATGCAGCTGGATAAAGAGTCGGTAGTCATCTTCATGTGCCGCACTGGTGGCCGTTCACACCATGCTGCCACTATGGCGGCGCAACTCGGTTTTACCGAGGCCTATAATATGCTGGAAGGTTTTGAGGGTGATGCTACGCCAGCTACCAAGCAGCGCTGTAAAATCAACGGATGGAAAGTTGCCGATTTGCCCTGGACCAACGGTTAGCTCAAGACCTCGGCAAACCGCCGAACAATAATATTAATATGCTTGCATTAAGGGGTTGTATCTAAATGTCCGACCAGTACGCCGTGATTGGCAATCCCATTGCCCATAGCAAATCTCCATTGATTCATCAGGCATTCGCCAAGCAAACATTTCAGGATATTGAATATAGCCGTGTACTCGTGCCCGAAGACGCTTTTGTCCAGACTGTACTGTCCATGCGCTCAGCCGGATTTAAAGGCCTGAATGTGACGGTGCCTTTTAAACTGGAAGCTTTTGCCCTGGTTAGCCAGCTGACAGAGCGGGCAAGTGATGCCGGTGCGGTAAATACACTGATATTTAGCGGCCAGGATATTGTGGGAGACAATACGGACGGCTGCGGTCTGGTGCGCGATATCCAGCAGAATATGGGCCTGGATTTTGCCGGAAAAAGAGTGCTGCTGATTGGTGCCGGAGGCGCAGCAGAAGGCGTGCTGCACCCAATTCTGGCGCAACAGCCGCAATTATTGGTAATCGCCAACCGCACCATGGAAAAGGCCCTGAGCATGGTAAGAAAGGTCGAGGAGCAAGGGGATTATCATCTTGTATCCGTGAATGCCTATGCATTCGATGATCTGCATGGACAATCATTCGATATGGTCATTAACGCGACTTCAGCGGGTTTAACCGATGCCAGGCTTCCGTTGCCGCCGAATATTTTTGCGCAAGGCGCGCTGGGCTACGACATGATGTACGGGCATGAAACCCCGTTCATGCGTTTTGCACGCAGCCATGGTGCTGCAAGAATCAGCGACGGGTTGGGCATGCTGGTGGAGCAAGCGGCCGAATCATTCTATATGTGGCGCAAGGTCAGGCCACAAACTGCACCGGTGATTTCGATGCTCCGGAGTCACGTAGAGTCATGAGTCTCAGAAGGCTTATATGGCGGGGTTTATTAGCCTTAATAATTCTGATCGTGGCTTACCAGCTCTGGATATTCCTGCATATCTGCTGGTGGATAAATCACAATCCTTCCAACAGCGCATTCATGAAAACCCAGTTGCAAGTACTGCGAGCAAAAGATCCGGATGCCGAGCTCAGGCATAAATGGGTAGATTACAGAAAGATATCGCCCAACCTTAAACGCGCTGTTATTGCTGCCGAAGATTCAACCTTCATAGCACATGAGGGGTTTGATTGGGATGGTATACAGAAGGCCTATGAGAAGAACCTGAGAAAAGGAAAAATCGTCGCGGGCGGTTCCACTATCAGCCAGCAGCTTGCCAAGAACCTGTTCCTCTCCACACAGCGCACGCCTTGGCGCAAACTGGAAGAAGCGATGATTACACTGATGCTGGAAAAGATGCTGAGCAAACGCCGTATCTACGAGATCTACCTCAATATCATCGAATGGGGTAATGGCATATTCGGCGCTGAAGCCGCAGCAAAGCATTATTTTAAAAGCAACGCTGCAAACCTGACTGGCTGGCAAGCCGCCAGGCTGGCTGCCATGATCCCGAATCCCAGGTTTTATGATGGTCACCAGGAGGCGCGCGGACTGTCGCGCCGCACAGGGACTATCCAGGCAAGGATGTATTCCGTTGCGGTTCCCTAGGAGCGGAACCGCGCATTAAGCCAGCCTACATTAGGGCCTTCAGGTACTTACCGGTATAGCTCTTTTGATTCAGGACAACTTGTTCCGGCGTACCTTTGGCGATAATCATGCCGCCCCCATCGCCCCCTTCCGGGCCCAGGTCTATCACCCAGTCCGCAGTTTTAATCACGTCCAGGTTATGCTCGATAATCACGATGGTATTGCCGTGATCACGCAAGCGATGCAGCACATCCAGCAATAGCTGGATATCAGCGAAATGCAGGCCGGTGGTGGGTTCATCCAGGATATAAAGCGTGCGTCCGGTATCGCGTTTGGATAGCTCGAGCGCCAGCTTGACCCGTTGCGCTTCGCCGCCTGAAAGCGTCGTGGCGGATTGGCCGAGCGTGATATAACCCAGGCCGACATCCAGCAGCGTTTTCAGTTTGCGCTGAACTACAGGTACTGCCTGGAAGAACTCATGCGCCTGCTCTACCGTCATTTCCAGTACTTCGCGAATATTTTTTCCCTTGAAATGTATTTCCAGGGTTTCGCGATTGTAGCGGTGACCCTTGCATACATCGCAGGGCACGTAGACGTCCGGCAGGAAGTGCATCTCGACACGAATGACGCCATCGCCCTGGCAGGCTTCGCAGCGCCCGCCCTTTACATTGAATGAATAGCGCCCCGGCCCATAGCCGCGAGCACGCGACTCGGGTACTCCGGCAAATAGATCGCGGATCGGCGTGAATAGCCCGGTATAGGTGGCTGGATTAGAACGTGGTGTGCGCCCGATGGGGCTTTGATCCACATCGACCACCTTGTCAAAAAATGCCAGGCCATCAATCTCCCCGTATGGTGCGGGTTCTGTCGAACTCCCGTACAGATGCTGCGCGACTGCGCGATAGAGGGTATCGTTAATCAGGGTGGATTTACCCGAGCCCGAAACGCCGGTTACGCAGGTCAGTAAACCTACAGGCAAATCCAGTGTGACATCCTTGAGATTGTTCCCCGTGACATGCGTCATTTTCAGCCAGCGTTCGGCATCAGCCGAATGACGTTTTTTCGGGATGGCGATTTTTTTGGATCCGCTCAGGTATTGGCCCGTGAGTGAATTCTTGTTTTGCAGGATTTCGGCTGGCGTGCCTTCCGCCACAACCTGTCCCCCATGCTCGCCTGCACCTGGCCCGATATCCACGACGAAATCCGCCGCGAGGATGGCATCGTGATCGTGCTCGACGACAATCACGGTATTGCCGATATCCCGCAGGCGCTTTAGCGTTTCCAGCAGACGGTCATTGTCCCGCTGGTGCAGGCCGATGGACGGTTCATCAAGTACATACATGACTCCTGTCAGGCCCGAGCCGATCTGCGAAGCGAGGCGGATGCGCTGTGCCTCACCGCCGGAGAGCGTTTCTGCCGAGCGCGAAAGCGATAGGTATTCCAGACCGACATTGGTCAGGAACTTGAGACGGTTACTGATCTCCTTGACGATCTTGTCGGCAATCGCCAGTTTTTGCCCGGTCAGTGTCAGCGTGTCAAAGAAAGTGAGTGCCTGCTTCAGTGGGATTTCGCATATTTCGTGGATGTTCTGACCGCCAACCTTGACATGGCGCGCCTCGCGTCTGAGCCGTGTGCCGCTGCAATCAGGGCAGGCTTGAGAATTCAGGTATTTTGCCAATTCTTCGCGCACCGTTGTCGAGTCGGTTTCGTGATAGCGCCGCTGCAGGTTGTTAAGTATGCCCTCGAAGCTGTGACTTTTCTGGAAGAAGGTGCCGCGCTCATTGAGGTATTTGAAGGCGATGGTTTCCTTGCCGCTGCCATGCAGCAATACGTGCTGAATATGCTGCGGTAAGGTTTCAAATGCGGTATCCAGATCAAATCCATAATGCGATGCGAGGCTGGACAGCATCTGGAAGTAAAACTGGTTGCGCCTGTCCCAGCCCTTGATGGCGCCGGCAGCCAGAGACAGATGCGGGAAGGCGACTACGCGCTTGGGATCGAAAAAACTGATCTGGCCTAGTCCGTCACACTTGGGGCAAGCGCCCATGGGGTTATTGAATGAAAATAAGCGCGGCTCCAGTTCTGCCAGTGAGTAGTCACACACCGGGCAGGAGAATTTGGCCGAAAACAGATGCTCTTTCTCCGTGTCCATCTCCATCGCAATGGCCTTGCCTTCTGCCAGGCGTAGTGCGGTTTCGAAAGATTCGGCGATGCGCTGCTTCATATCCGCTTTTACTTTCAGGCGATCAACGACGACATCGACAGTATGCTTGGTGGTTTTCGCCAGCTTGGGCAGCGCGTCCATTTCATAGATCTTCCCATCTACGCGTAACCGCACAAATCCCTGGGCTTTGAGCTCGTCGAACAAGTCGAGCTGTTCGCCTTTGCGGTTGGCCACTACCGGGGCCAATATCATCAGCTTGGTGTCTTCGGGAAGCGCCAGCACGCTATCCACCATTTGCGAAACGGATTGTGCTTCCAGCTTGATGCCATGGTCCGGGCATTCCGGGTCGCCAGCGCGCGCATATAACAGGCGCAGGTAATCATGGATCTCCGTGACTGTCCCTACTGTGGATCGCGGGTTGTGCGAAGTGGATTTCTGTTCGATCGAGATCGCCGGGGAAAGGCCTTCGATCAGGTCCACGTCCGGTTTGTCCATGCGTGCCAGGAATTGCCGGGCGTAGGCGGAAAGGGATTCTACATAACGCCGCTGACCTTCTGCGTAGAGCGTATCGAAGGCCAGTGAGGATTTGCCTGAGCCGGAAAGACCGGTAATGACGATCAGTTTGTTACGCGGCAAATCCAGCGAGACATTCTTGAGGTTGTGCGTGCGTGCGCCGCGTATACGTATGTAATCCATCTTCAATAACTTTCCAATACCAGGCTAACTAACTGATGAGCCAACCTGCTAATATACGCAATTTTCCGCACTACATTCAATCACTTTTAATGTCACACACAAATTCAGCGTCCAGTTTCGAATCCAGCATGTCCCCGGTGGAACTGCGCGCAAGCACCAGCCTTGCCTCCATTTATGCGTTGCGCATGTTGGGCATGTTTCTCATCCTGCCGATCTTCGCGATCTATGCTACAACGCTGCCGGGTGGCCAAAGCCATCTGCTCATAGGCTTGGCGCTGGGTGCTTACGGCCTTACCCAGGCTATTTTCCAATTGCCGTTCGGTATGGCGTCAGACAAGTTCGGGCGCAAGCGTGTCATCTATATTGGCTTGGCGATGTTTGTGATTGGTAGCGTCATTGCTGCGCTGGCTACTGATATCTACGGCGTCATCATTGGTCGCTCGATACAGGGCGCGGGTGCGATATCAGCTGCGGTTACGGCTCTGGTAGCCGATCTTACGCGGGAAGAGCATCGCACCAAGGCGATGGCAATGATAGGCGGCACCATTGGTGTTACTTTTGCGCTGTCGCTGATTGCCGGCCCGGCGCTGAATAAATGGATAGGGGTTTCCGGTATCTTCTGGCTCACCGGCATATTGGCCTTACTGGCGATGCTGGTTATTAGGTTTGTGGTGCCGAACCCGCTTGTCAGCCGTTTTCATTCCGATGCCGAAACAGTGCCGGCAAAGCTGAGCGAAGTGCTCAAGGATCCGCAATTGCTGCGGCTCAATTACGGCATTTTTGCGCTGCACGCCGCTCAGATGGCAATGTTCGTGGTGGTGCCGTTCGCCATCAAGGAAACCAGCGGAATGGGTGTGAATGAACACTGGATGATCTACCTGCCTATCCTGGTGTTGTCTTTTGTGCTGATGCTGCCGGCGATTATCGTGGGCGAGAAACGTGCAAAGCTGAAGCAGGTATTCGTTTCGGCGGTGGCGCTCATGCTGATGGCGCAGATACTTTTCGCGTCATCCATCCACCATTTCTGGGGAATCGTCATTTCGCTCAGTGTCTACTTTATTGCATTCAATATCCTCGAAGCCAGCCTGCCGTCCATTATCTCCAAGGTCGCCCCGGCGGCATCAAAAGGCACGGCAATGGGTGTGTATAATACTTCTCAATCGCTCGGCATATTTGCCGGTGGTGTGGCCGGTGGCTATCTATCGCATTATTACGACTCCGCGGCGGTATTTATTTTTTGCAGTGTACTCATGGCGTTCTGGCTGGTAGTAGCCTTAAGCATGAAGGTGCCGCCGGCGGTCCGGAGCAAAATGTATCGTGCGGCCATAATGAGTGCCGAGGCAGCCAGAAAACTGTCGGATCATCTGGGTAAGCTGGCAGGTGTGCGTGAGGCGGTGGTAGTACCTGAAGAGGGCCTGGTGATGCTCAAGATAGACTTGCAGCAAAGCTGGGATGAGCAGGCGGCCTTGCGCCTGATAGAAAATGAAGCTCTGTATAAGTAGCAGGAATAAAAGGAGAAAGATATGGCATCAGTAAACAAGGTAATCCTGGTCGGCAATCTGGGGCGTGATCCTGAGATGCGTTACATGCCTAACGGTGAAGCGGTGTGCAATTTCAGCATCGCCACTACCGATAACTGGAAAGACAAAAACGGCCAGAAGCAGGAAAAGACCGAGTGGCATAACATTGTGATGTATCGCCGGTTGGCCGAGATCGCTGGCGAATACCTGAAGAAAGGTCGTCCGGTGTATGTCGAGGGCCGTTTGCAGACACGCAAATGGGAGAAAGACGGCGTCACCCGCTACACTACTGAAATCATCGCTGATCAGATGCAGATGCTTGGCGGCCGTGAAGGTGCAGGCTCTAATGCCAGTTATGACAGTCCCCCGGCAGATGATATGAACCAGGACATGGATCAGTCGTCCTCAAGGCAGGCTCCGGCTAAGCCCGCTGCCTCGGGCAGTTCTTCTGCAGCTAAACCGGCAGCAGGGAATTCCGGGTTCGATGATTTCGAGGACGATATCCCGTTTTAGCAAGTAGCCGCGGTAGCGATAAAATTATTGGCGTCCTTTGAATTCATCTTTAACTCCAACACGACGAGATCATTTTAGATATGTAGCAATCGTTCTGCTCGCCCTGATATTGAGCAGTTGTTCTGTATATCAGCAGTACCTGAAGCCTGAAGTAAAATTACCCGAGCAATGGCAAGCGCCGCTTCCGCACAGCGGCAATCTTAATACATTGGTGGACTGGTGGGGCCAGTTCAACGATCCCGTCCTGTCCCAATTATTAACAGCTGCGGAAAAGGATAACCCCACGCTTGACACCGCGCTGGCTAATATCAAATCAGCTCGTGCAAATGTGATGTCGGCCAGGGCTGGTGCTTTCCCTGGCGTCACCGGCAATGCAAGCCATATACGCTCCGGAGGCGATTCCGGCTTCGGCAGTGGCGGGGTTGCCACGTCAAATGCCGGTGCTGGCGCCGGTACTAGCCAAGGTTTCCCGACAGGCAGTTCAGGCGGCGTGACGGATAGCACCCGAGCTACACTCGATGCCTCATGGGAAATAGACCTGTTTGGCGCGATCCGCTTCTCGCGCCAGGCTGCGGATGCGACCCTACAGGCGCGGCAAAGCGACTGGCATGAAGCCAGGGTGACCCTGGCCGCAGAAGTGACAAATAATTACCTGGATTACCGCACCTGCCAATTACTGGTCGGCGCGTACCAGCGGCAACTGGATTCCAAGAAAGAGACCTCGCGCCTGACCGCCATCCAGGAAGGTGCCGGGTTTGCTTCACCGGCGGATGCCGCCCTGGCTGAAGCCAGCGCCAATAGCACACTATCAAGCCTGGTCGGCCAGCAAGCACAGTGCGAGATTACCATCAAGCAGCTGGTTGCATTGACCGGGCTGGATGAACCCAAAGTGCGCGAGATGCTGGTTACAGGCGAAGCCGCCATTCCAAGGCCGGCGGAGTTCGATATTCAGGTATTGCCAGTCAGTGTCATCAATCAGCGCCCTGATCTGATTGCCAAAGAGCGTGCGCTGGCCGCTGCCAGTGCCAACGTTGGCGTGGCCGAGGCCAACCGCTATCCGAGCCTGTCGTTGACAGGATCCATCGGTGTGAGCGTCATCAGTGTCGAGGGAAACAAGTTTAACAGTCATCCATGGTCATTCGGGCCGGCTTTAAGTATCCCTATTTTCGACGCCGGCAAGTTGAAGGCCGAGAAAACTGATGCCGAGGCGCAATACGATCTGGCCTTTGCGAACTACCGGCAAAATGTCAGGACAGCGGTGAGTGAAGTGGAGCAGGCACTGGTGAACCTGGACACAGCTAACAAGCGCGAGGCGGCGGAGCAGAAAAGCACGGCACAGTACCGAAAATTCTTTACTGCGACGGAGATCAATTGGCGCGCCGGCGGTGCCAGCCTGCTTACACTGGAAGATGCGCGGCGTCAGGCCATCAATGCCGAGCTTGCCTGGATCAACCAGCAGCATGACCGTGTCGCGTCCTGGATTGCTTTGTACAAGGCCATAGGCGGCGGCTGGGACATCGCGCCGGACGAGACTGCGCAGGGCCCGGCAGTAACTGAGGAAAAACAATAATGCAAAAATCCGCGCACAATTCCACCAGGACACTCGGCATCGATAACCGTATTTTATTTGCGCTTATCGCCCTTCTGATCGTTGGCGCTATTGCCGCGCTGGTCGTGACGAAGATCAAGAGCAAGTCCGTAGATGCCGCGCCGGCAAAAGCAGTATTGACTGTGGATGTTGCACAGCCAACTATTGAGAAATGGTCGATGAATGTGGCGGTCAACGGCTCTGTGGCCGCGTGGCAGGAAGCTGTCATCGGGGCAGAAATCGGCGGCTTGCGTATCACCCAGGTACTGGTGGATGTGGGCACCGAGGTCAGAAAAGGCCAGGTACTGGCGCAGCTGGCGGAAGAAACCGTCAGGGCCGATATCCAGCAACAGCAGGCGGCGGTGGCGAAAGACCGGGCAAGCCTGGCGGAAGCCAAATCCAACGCCGACCGGGCGCGGGGAATAAAGGACAGCGGTGCTTTATCCACCCAGCAGATTAACCAGTATGTAATCGCCGAAGAGACTGCACAAGCCACCCTGGCGTCGTCCCAGGCCACACTGGTCAATCAGCAGATCCGGCTGAAACAGACGCGCGTCGTCGCGGTGGATGACGGCGTGATTTCTTCGCGCTCTGCCAACCTGGGCAATGTCGTGGCCGTGGGCACGGAGCTTTTCCGCCTGGTACGCCAGGGCCGCATAGAGTGGCGCGCGGAAGTGAACGCAGAAC
This sequence comes from uncultured Methylophilaceae bacterium, assembly GCA_964494575.1. GTDB lineage: Bacteria > Pseudomonadota > Gammaproteobacteria > Burkholderiales > Methylophilaceae > JBCKUK01. Next base: position 13,284 of record CAZBSR010000023.1, read on the forward strand.
AGTTGCTGCGCATACATAAAGGCCAAAAGGTGCGATTGACCTTGCCGGACAATAGCCACGTGGTGGGCACTGTGCGTATCGCCGCCCCTACCTTGAATGCCGAAACCCGCAACGCCCTTATTTATGTGGATCTGCCCAAGGCATCGGCGCGTCCGGGCATGTACGCACAAGGCGAGTTTGAAGTCGGAGAAAGTGAGGCCATCAGTGTGCCGCAATCAGCCATTATCCTGCGGGATGGCCATAACTATATCTACGAGATCGGCCCGGACCAGCGCGTGATTCAGCATGGCGTCACCCTGGGGCGCCGTAAGGGTGGCCGCGTTGAAGTGATCAAACAGGAAAATGCAGGCAACGCGCAAGACTTCAGTCTGGGCCCGCAAACGAGGATAGTCGCCACCGGTGGCGCATTCCTCAGCGATGGCGACCTGGTCAATATCAACTCAAGTACAAATAACGCACCTGAGCAAGTCACGCCGGCTGGCGGTACAAAATAGGTATGAACC
>CAZBSR010000024.1:0-13372 GCA_964494575.1 uncultured Methylophilaceae bacterium
ATTCTTCTGCGGTCACGCCCGATTGCTTGATCTTCTCGATCTCGTTTAACAGGGCCGCTTCAAGCTCGGCAGCGGTTTTACCTTCGGAAGGTGTGCCCTCAAGCTCGAACAGCGCCTGGCGGCCGCGCTCTATCATGTCGTAACCGCCGCCTACGTCCACAGCCACATGGCTGTCTCGCACCAGGTTCTGGTTAAGCCGCGCGGAAGCGTTGCCATCCAGCACACCGGCCAGGATTTCCAGCGCATAGGGCTCCCAGTCTTTATCCGCATCGTTCAGGGCCGGCACATGGTAGCCCATCAGCACATAGGGCAGCTTGGCTTGCGCCTTGACGATCACCCTGCGCTCGCCGATTTGCGCAGGCTCTACCTGTGGCTTGCGCTGCGGCAACGCACGCGCCTTCAGCGGCCCGAAATAACGCTTGGCCAGCTTCAGCACATCCTGCGCCTTCACGTCGCCAACCACGACCAGCGTGGCATTGTTGGGTGCATACCAGGTTTTGTACCACTGGCGCGCATCTTCCGCCGTCATGTTTTCCAAGTCGTTCATCCAGCCCACCACAGGACGGCCATAAGGGTGCGCATGGTAGATGGTTGCCTGGAACTGCTCATTCACTTTGGATTGCGGCTTGTCTTCCGTGCGCCAGCGGCGTTCTTCCATCACCACCTTGATTTCCTTGCTGAATTCTTCATCAGTAAGGTTGAGATTCACCATACGGTCGGCTTCGAGCTTCATCGAGAGCTCAAGCTGGGATTTTTCCAGTTGCTGGTAATAGGTGGTGTAGTCGTTACCGGTAAATGCATTTTCCCGTCCGCCAGCCGCCGCGATCAGGCGCGAGAACTGCCCGGCCTTCACTTCTTTGGTGCCCTTGAACATCATGTGTTCCAGTACATGCGCCACGCCGGTTTTGCCATTGACTTCATCCAGGCTGCCGGCGCGGTACCAGACCTGCGAGACAATAACCGGTGAGCGGTGGTCTTCCTGCACGATCAGGCGCAGTCCGTTGTCGAGCTTGAATTCCTGTATATCCGGATCGGCAAAAGCCATTGCCGGTAATAACAGCAGCAATATACATAAGCTTCGAATAACCACGTTTCACTCTCCTTTTTAATATCACCCATTATAGCCGGGCAGCCGATTCAAACTGCATTGTTAACCTGCAAGCCAGGTATGTGACTGGAGAGCGGGATTGTTAGTTCGTCATTTCCATGCGATTCATTATTCTAAATTATTATATTTATATAAAAACAAATTATTTTTAATTATTAAAGCGGATTGCTAAAGTGCGCAACGTTATCTTAAAAACTGCTTAAGGAAAGCCGTCATGTCACAGGAATCTTTGCCGCATCAGGCGGCCACTCAAACCAGCAACGAAGTCATTCAGGAAATCCTTCGTGCGGTGAACCAGCTGCGTTTTGGCTCGGTGGAAATTACTGTGCATGAAGGCAAGGTCACGCAGATAGAACGCCGTGAAAAAGTCAGGTTCAGCCAGACACCAGGGCAAAGTACCCAAAAAGATAAGCCTACTGTATCCGCAGTGGCCACCAACTAAATATTAAATCTGATGAGCCTACCGGACAGCCGGGGGCGATTACTTTAAAAGAGGGGTTCATCATGCAATTGAAAAAAACTGTGCTCGCATCATTACTGATTGCCAGCGGCATTATCTCCATACCGGCCACTGCCGTAGCCAATGACAGCGAAGAGCTGGAAAACCTGCGCAAACTGGTACAGGAGCTGGATCAGAAAATAAAGGTCATCGACCGTAAGAGTGAGCTGGCTGAAGAGGCCGCAGCCGCCAAGAAGAAAGAAACACCTGTGCTGGTTGCCGGCGATAAAGGCTTTGCCATCAAATCAGCTGACGGCAAATTCGAATATGCACTAAAAGGCTTGATTCAACTCGATTATCGCGATTTCATTGACGACGGTCTTTCCACCACCAATCAGGCAGAAGGCTTTACTGCCCGCCGTATCCGCCCGACCTTCCAAGGCACCCTGTTCGGCAAGTACGATTTCCGCTTCACACCGGAGTTTGGCGAAGCCGTTAACCGCGCGCAGGACACTGGCAACTCTTCAAGAATCATTGACGCCTATGTCGATGCAAGACTATTCCCGGAATTCAAGATACGCGCCGGTAAGTTCAAACCTTATGTAGGCCTGGAGCGCTTGCAAGGTGGCGGCGATATCAAGTTCATTGAGCGCAGCTATGTAAGTAACAACATCCTGCCCAACCGCGACCTCGGTGTATCGGTTTACGGTGATTTCCTCGATGGTAAAGTGAGTTACGCCCTGGGTGCCTTTAATGGCGTCTCGGACGGCGGTGAAACAGCTACATTGCTGGATACCAATGATGACAAAGATTATGCAGCACGCATATTTGTCACCCCATTCAAGGGAAGCGACAGCGTTCTGGAAGGGCTTGGCGTGGGTATTGCCACCACATACGGTGACTCCACTGGCACTGCGGCAACTACCGGCCTGACGGGCGGCTACAAAACTCCCGGTCAGGCAGCCACCAACTTCTTTGCCCTCAACACCGGCACTTTCGGTGATGGCAAGCGCCTGCGCTGGACACCTCAGGCTTACTTCTACAAAGGCCCGTTTGGCGCCATTGCGGAATATGCGAAGGTGGAAAATGATATCCGTCGCGTAAACAATACCGGCGAACTGAAGAGCGATGCGTGGCAAATTGCCGGGTCATGGCTGCTGACTGGTGAAGATGCTTCATTCAAGGGCGTCAAACCGAAAAATGCATTTGACACTGATACAGACGGCTGGGGCGCATGGGAAATCGTAGCGCGCTACCAACAGCAGGAAATCGACACCGATGTATTTGAAGGTGCCGCTGCTGCGCGTTTTGCCAATGCCAACACTTCTGCCAAGTCGGCCAAGACTTGGGGTGTGGGGCTTAACTGGTACCTCAATCAATGGGTCAGGCTTGCCGCAAACTATGATCAAACCAAGTTCGAGAATGGCGGCGGCGGCACCAATGCCAACCCGCTGGATCGCGACGACGAAAAAGTATTGCTGACGCGCCTTCAGGTGCAGTTCTAAGCAGAATTTGGATTTTAACCAGGAAAATATTATGAAAACTTCATTACTTAAATTTGCCCTACTGGCTGCGCTGGTTACCCCGTTAGGGGTAACACCCCTGGTGGCGGGCGCAGCAGACATCACCCTGCTGAATGTCTCTTACGACCCGACGCGTGAACTTTACCAGGATTACAACGCCGCATTTTCCAAATACTGGGAAGCAAAAACCGGCGATAAAGTTTCGATCAAAGCTTCGCACGGCGGCTCCGGCAAGCAGGCACGCGCTGTCATTGACGGGTTACAGGCAGACGTTGTGACTCTGGCGCTGGCTTCCGATGTTGACGCCATTTACGATAAGGCAAAACTGATCCCGAAAGATTGGCAGAAACGTCTTCCGCATAACAGCGCTCCTTACACCTCTACCATCGTATTTCTGGTGCGTAAAGGTAACCCAAAAGCCATTAAGGATTGGGATGACCTCATCAAGCCTGGCGTATCAGTGATTACCCCGAATCCGAAAACTTCCGGTGGGGCTCGCTGGAACTACCTGGCAGCGTGGGCTTACTCCTTGAAGAAGAACGGTCCTGATGAAGCCAAGGCTAAGGATTTTGTCGCCAAGCTCTTCAAGAATGTGCCAGTGCTGGACTCCGGCGCTCGCGGATCCACCACTACATTCGTTGAACGCGGTATCGGCGATGTGGCTATCTCGTGGGAAAACGAAGCCTTCCTGGCACAGAAGGAGCTGGGGCCGGACAAGTTTGAAATTGTAGTTCCATCCCTGTCCATCCTGGCGGAACCTACAGTTACCGTAGTCGACAAGGTAGTGGACAAGCGCAAGACGCGTGCAGTAGCAACTGCATACCTGGAGCACTTGTACTCGGAAGAAGGCCAGGAAATCGCAGCGAAGAATTACTATCGCCCAACGCTGGAATCTGTTGCCAAGAAGTATGAAAAGCAGTTCCCAAAACTCAATCTAGTAACGATTGATGGAGAATTTGGTGGCTGGACCAAGGCACAGAAAACACATTTTTCTGATGGCGGTACTTTCGACCAGATTTACCAGAAGTAGTAATGAATGGGCTGCAGCTATGCTGCGGCCCATTTTTTCAGGAGAAAAACATGAATACAGCACTAATCGTAGGTGGAGATGAGATCACCGGCATCAGGCGGGAGTTGGAGAACCATGGGATCGAACGCATAACCCACTGGTCCGGCCGCAAAGTAGGCGATGCCAATAAAGTGATACCGCATGACACTCAACTGATTGTGCTGGTAACCAACTGGATCAGCCATTCATTCACCCGCAAGATCAAATTGAACGCTGCCAAACGAGGGGTCAGGGTGATTTACACGCCGAATGGGCCGGCAGCATTGCGTGCCAGGCTTGATCGCCTGGACGGGGATTCAGCGGAGCCTGACTGTCGGGCTTATCCCGGTAAAGCCCCTTTGTTCAGCAACCTCATTCGGAGAATAACTCAATTTTCAGGAGTACATCATGGCTATTCACGCAATTAATGTCCGCAACCAGTTCCGCGGCAGAATCAAGGAAATCATCATCGGCTCGGTAGTTTCAGAAGTGGATATCGAAACGGCACTCGGCCTTGTCACATCGGTCATTACTACCCGCTCTGTCAATGAGCTTGGCTTGCAAGTCGGTACGGAAGTACTTGCTTTGGTTAAATCGACCGAAGTCTCCATTGCCAAGGTTTAAATTCGTAACCCTTGCAAAAATCCCGACCGGAACTTTCAGGGCTGCAACATCACTCTTAGTTACTTGAACCTATCTTAATTTAACCCCGATATTTTAAGTTTGGTACTTGAGTATTTATTTCATAGCTCGCCTGCGCAGGAATGCCGGCGAGCATTCTCATAAGGAGCCCATCATGAGCACTAATGAAGAAACGCGCCCCAGCCTTCCCAGGCTGAACGAACCGGCACCGGATTTTGAAGCCAATTCAACACACGGGCCAATCAAGCTGTCTGACTATAAAGGCAAAAAATGGGTAGTACTGTTTGCTCACCCTGCCGACTTCACGCCAGTTTGCACAACGGAGTTTATCGAATTTGCAAGACTCGCTGATGACTTTTCCAAGCTCAACGTACAACTCCTGGGCGTGTCGGAAGACAGCAACTTCAGCCATATCGCCTGGATATCGAACATCAAGAAGAATTTCGGCGTCGACATCCCGTTCCCGGTGATTGATGACCGTGCGGGGCACGTGGCCGCGAAGTTTGGATTGATCCACCCCGGTGAATCGCAGACAGCTACCGTACGTGCGGTATTCATCATTGACGACCAGGGGCTGATACGCGCGTTCATCTACTACCCGCTCACGACCGGCCGCTCCATCGAAGAGATCCTGCGTGTGGTGGATGCTTTGCAGGTAGCAGACAAATACAAAGTTGCCACGCCTGAGGGCTGGAAACGCGGCGACAAAGTCATCGTACCGGCGCCAGCGACACAGGCAGGAGCAGAGTCGCGCGCAAGCGAAGGCTATGAAACGGTCGATTGGTATTTCAGTAAGAAGGATTTACCCAATTGATGTCGTTGCAACTGAGCAAATAAAAACCCGGTAGGCTCATGCCTGCCGGGTTTTTATTTGGCCTTATTTGCGCCGGTGTATTTACACTATGGACAGGGGCTTGCCAGACACTAGCTTCAGCAAAACGCTGTGCATGCGGTTAACTTCGGCATAAGTATTATAAAAAGCCAACGAAGGCCTGACCGTGGTCTCAACACCGAAGCGCCGCAAAATAGGTTGCGCGCAGTGGTGCCCCGAGCGTACCGCGATACCCTGCTCGTTCAGCGCTGCCCCAACCTCTTCACTATTAAAGCCACTGAGGTTAAAGGACAGCACGCTGGCTTTTTCCTTTGCGGTCCCAATCAGCTTCAGGCCGGGAACACCCTGTAACAGGCATGTAGCATGGGCCAACAGCTCATGCTCGTAGCGGGCGATATTCTCGATACCAATACGTTCCACATACTCAAGCGCGGCACCCAGACCTACAGCATCGGCAATATTACCGGTACCCGCTTCAAATTTGGCAGGCGCCGGATGATAGATGGTTTTTTCAAAGGTGACGTCCTGGATGATATTACCGCCACCTTGCCATGGAGGCATATCCTCCAACACATCGGCTTTGCCATACAGTACACCGATCCCCGTTGGGCCGAATACCTTATGCCCGGAAAACACGAAAAAGTCGGGGTCCAGCGCCTGTACATCAATACGCATATGCGAAATCGACTGTGCACCATCCAGCAATACCCTGGCACCTGCGTTTTTCGCCATGCGTATCATTTCTGCCGCTGGCGTCACCGTACCGAGGGCATTGGATACCTGGGTAAAAGCCACGAGCTTGGTGCGAGCAGTGATCAGTTTCTGATACTCATCCAGCAGCACCTGGCCGCTATCATCTACCGGTGCAACCCTTAGCTTTACTCCCGTCTCAAGACACAACTGCTGCCAGGGAACGATATTGGCGTGATGCTCCAGATGCGTAATCAGTATCTCGTCGCCCTCGCCCAGATGCTTCCTGCCCCAACTTTTGACGACCAGGTTGATGGCTTCAGTGGTACCGCGCACAAAAACGATATTCTCAATTGCAGGCGCATTGATAAAGCGTCGTACCGTTTCGCGCGCATTTTCATAAGCGTCCGTAGCGCGCGCCGCAAGCTCGTGCGCCGCACGATGAATATTGGAATTCTCATGTTGGTAGAAATGCGATATGCGGTCGATCACCACCTGTGGCTTTTGGGTGGTGGCGGCATTGTCGAACCAGATGAGCGGGCGTCCATTCACGTGCTCGCCAAGGATGGGAAAATCCTTGCGTACCAGGTTAGGGTCAAAGGGCGGTTTGGCCGACGCAGCGATCGGGGCGGCGCCCTGAGGCACTCCCTGCAAAAAATAAAACGGGGTCACGTCGGTCCCCTGTGCGGCTCTGAGCGGGTCTGCGCTTGCAGCAGATTTACCCAGGCCAATATTACCCAGCAAGCCATTAAGTTCGGTTTGCTGAGGGATATCGATGCCGCCCAGCAGCTGGCTCACCTCCAGCCTGCTAGTGATATCCGTCACATGCTGCAGCTGGATTGCCTGCAGGGCTTCAACAGATGGCTTCGCCTGATAGTCGGACACATGGCTATTCAGGCCGGGACTCTCCTTATTGAAAGCGGCGGACTCTGAAAACGAGGCCGTCGAAAGCGGGTCAGGAGATTCGGCAAACGCGGTGCTGTTGGGGAAACCCTCAGCGTAGATTTCATTCGCGATGCGTTCCAGCTCATGAACATCCAGATGCCCGGTTTCAGCGGCCTGCCTTGCAACGGCCAAGCCGGCTGCCATCCTCGGATGATCACCAGGAAGTGCAGCCAGAATCGCTTCCGGCTCAAACGACGAGAGATCTGCCGGGTTACTTGTACTCATAGTAGTTGCCTACTTCCACGTTCTCAAGCACTGCGATGGCATCTTCCGTCAGCACGGCCAGTGAGCAATACAGGGAAACGAGATAAGAGGCAATTGCCTTATGGTTAATACCCATGAATCGCACCGACAGGCCCATGCTTTGCTGGCCCGGCAGATTCGGCTGATAGAGGCCGACAACACCCTGGCGGCTCTCGCCGGTGCGCAACAGCAGGATATTGGTCTTGCCCTTGGTCACATTCAGCTTGTCACACGGAATGATAGGCACGCCGCGCCATGTGATGAACTGCGACCCGAACAGTGAAGCTGTGGGCGGCGGTACGCCACGACGCGTGCATTCCCTGCCGAAGGCGGCAATCGCCTGCGGATGTGCCAGGAAAAATGCAGGCTCCTTCCAGACTTTGGCGAGCAACTCATCAAAATCATCAGGCGTCGGTGAGCCGGTACGTGACTTCACTCTCTGGGATGGCGCTGCGTTGTGCAGCAATCCATACTCCTTGTTATTGATAAGCTCACTTTCCTGGCGCTCCTTGACTGTCTCTATCGTCAAGCGCAATTGTTCGCGAATCTGGTTATGCGGGCTGCTGTACAGATCAGAGACGCGTGTATGCACATCCAGCACGGTATTGACGGCGTTGAGGACATATTCGCGGCCCCACTCCTCATAATCGACATAGGTCGCCGGCAATTCGCGCTCGTCCTTGTTGGAGCAATCGACGATGACGTTTTGCTCATTCTTGACTTTGTTAACACGGTAAATACCTGCCTCGACCGGCACCCAATGCATCAAATGCACCAGCCAGCGCGGACTGATGGTCTCCAGCATGGGTACGGTTTTGGTTGCGTTGGCCAGCGTGCGTGCTGCCACATCTCCCAGCGCGGTTTGTCTTTGGTCTAATTCAGCCATTCGGAATCTCCTGAGTTTTGGATAAAGTTAAAATTTGGTTTGAGTAGAGCAAGCTTGCTTTCTCTGCACGCCTGCCCCGCGCGCTTGTAAATTGCCGCTGTTTTTGTCTATAGGTGAGGCCAGCATTTGTGCCTGCGTGACATTGCTGCCGGCAGGCACGTCATGTGTCAGCCAGACATTGCCGCCGATGGTCGATCCGCGGCCAATCGTGATGCGTCCCAGTATGGTTGCGCCGGCATAGATGACGACGCCATCCTCCACGACCGGATGACGTGTATTGCCCTTGATGAGTGCCCCGTGTTCGTCTGCGGGAAAACGCTTTGCACCCAGTGTGACCGCCTGGTATATGCGCACACGGTTGCCGATCACCGCTGTCTCGCCGATAACGACACCCGTACCGTGATCGATAAAAAAGCCTTCGCCGACAGTCGCGCCGGGGTGTATATCGATACCGGTCGCCGAATGTGCAACTTCTGAAATTATCCGGGCTATGAGCGGCAAGCCCAGCCGATGCAGTTCATGCGCCAAGCGATGGTGCGTAATGGCGTGGATGCCCGGGTAGCACACCAGAATCTCGTCGACGCTTCTGGCCGCCGGGTCGCCTTCATAAGCGGCCCTGATATCGCCATCCAGCAGCTTTCTTACTACCGGCAGGCGACTGGCAAACTTGCGTACCAGATGCTTGGCTGTCATCCCAGGCGTTGCTTCCGTACCAAGGTCGGAAGCAAACAATTGCTCCAGCTTGACCTGCGACAGGAGATCGCGCAGCGCGACATCAAGCGTGTGCCCGACAAAGTAATCAATACCTTCTTCCCTTAAGCCAGGGACCCCAAGACGATTGGGGAACAACGCGGCAGCCAGGCCTTCAACGATCAGCGCCAGTGCCTTGCGTGATGGCAACTTGGGCGGGCGATCGCGCCTCTGCCGGTGCTCCAGCGACGCTAACCGCAGTTGGCGCAGCTCGGAAACGATATCACCGACGCCCAATTCATCAACTGCTATATCCAGACTCTTTGCCTCTTGATCCATTCAAAGCGTCCCATTTCATTGGCGCAAAAAACAAAAAAGCCAGCGGTCTCTCGACACACTGGCTTCCGGTTGCCCGGTCAGCTTGCGCTAACACAATAATAATTTTTCGCGGGATTATATCTCCCACACGCGCCCAATATACACCACTCAACCGTGCAAAAAAAGACCTCGTAAAAATATAAATCGAGCCTCTTTCAATATTCTAAAAACGTATATTCATATTTATTATTATTCTTTTACATTATTATTGTGCTTGGGTAAAGTGCGCTCTTCGAATAACCATAATTCAGCTTCAGGAGCCCATATGTTCAAGTCAGTTCTTATTGCCGGCCTGCTATTCGCGAGCAATGCATTTGCCGACACTAATCTTCTCAACGTTTCCTACGACGTGACCCGGGAGTTCTATAAGGACTTCAATCCTGCGTTCATCCAGTATTGGAAAGCCAAGACCGGTGAGACCGTTACCATCAACCAGTCGCATGGCGGCTCAAGCAAACAGGCACGTGCAGTGGTTGACGGCCTGGCTGCTGACGTCATCACCATGAACCAGGATCCTGATATCGACATTCTTTATGAGCGCGGAAAACTGATCCCGAAAGACTGGCAAAAACGCTTGCCGAACAGTAGTGCACCAACCACATCCACCACAGTATTCCTGGTGCGGAAGGGTAACCCGAAACATATCAAGGACTGGGACGACCTGGTCAAGCCAGGCGTTTCGGTGATTATTCCCAATCCCAAAACTTCCGGTAATGGCAAGTACAGTTATCTCGCGGCTTGGGGATACGTGATTAAAAATGGCGGTGACGAAGCCAAGGCAAAGGACTTTGTCAGCAAGCTCTTCAAGAATGTGCCGGTTCTGGACGCAGGCGGCCGCGGCGCTACCACCACTTTTGCGCAGCGTAATATCGGCGATGCCTTGCTGACTTTCGAGAATGAAGTGAACCTGATCAAGAAAGAACTGGGCGACAAGTTCGATGTGATTTATCCATCATCCAGCATCTTGGCCGAGAACCCGATAACACTGGTAGATAAGGTCGTGGACAAGAAAAAGACCCGCGTCGTGGCACAAGCCTACCTCGATTTCCATTACTCGGAAGAAGGCCAGGAGATTGCTGCCCGCCATCACCTGCGTCCGCGCCTGGCAAGCGTAGCGGCAAAGCATAAGGATGAATTCAAGCAACTGGATTTATTCACGATTGATGAAATCTTTGGCGGCTGGGCAAAGGCACAAAAGACCCATTTTGCCGACGGCGGCCTGTTCGATCAGATTTACACCAAATAATCGGGAGGACTGACGAAAATGACCCAGCCGAAGATTTCCTCCGCGCATGTTGAAAAACTGCGATTGCAGCTAAAGGAATCGCTACTGATAGACCTGGATGATTTCGGCCTTGCCGAGCAATCCACCGGCGAATTCAACAGCACCTTCGTCGGCGTGCAGTTGAATAGCGCTTTCCAGCCGATCTACGACAGCCATGCCGGCGAACTGTTCGGGCATGAGGCTTTATTAAGGCCTTCGCTGGGCGGAGAGTTGGCTAGCAGCCCCGAGTTTGCATTGAGTTACGCAGAGCAGTCCGGCAGGCTGGTGCAATTCGATCGCGTCAGCAGGACTTTGCACATACTCAATTTCCGCCAGATCTATGCGGAAAATGGGTTGCTGTTCCTCAATGTGCATCCCAAGCTGTTGATGACCGTGAATGCACATGGCAAGATATTCGAACGTATCCTGCATGCCAATTCAGTGCCTACCGACCGTGTCGTCATCGAGATCCAGGAGGGCCTGATCGAGCATGACAAACAACTGAAGGAAGCCATTGATAACTACCGTGATCGCGGCTACCGCATCGCGATTGATAACTTCGGCAACGCGCAGTCGCACATCGACCGTTTATGGAAATTCTCGCCTGACTTCGTAAAGTTTGACCTGAGCGTCATCCAGCAGGCAGAAACCAATGACCGGGTACGCAAGGCATTGCCCAGCCTGATTAAAATCATCAGGGACCTTGGCGCTCAGCCAGTGGTCACCGGTATTGAAACGCAAGGGCAGCTTGATATCGCCATTGAAACCGGCAGCTCCTTGTTGCAAGGCTTTTTCCTTGGCAAACCCGTCACGGCTAAAGAGTTGCAGCCTTCCCATACTTTCAAACGAACCATACGAGTGGCGGCTTGATTTTGTAGCATCTCCTCCTCGCGGCTGGCTTAGCCTCAAACTGAGCCAGCCCTTTTTTATACTTAAAAGCTATATAGATATAGAAACATATTATTTTTAATAAATAACCCGCTCTGCTACATTGGCAGCCGCTTTCAACCAATTTTCCTGGATCGCAACACAAAATGGCAAAACAAAAAAATGTGCTTCCGGGCTTCAACCTGTCCCTTGGGTATACGCTGCTTTACCTGAGTCTGATTGTATTGATCCCGCTTGCTGCCGCCTTTATCAAGACGGCGGAACTGAGCTTCGACGAATTCTGGAGCATCGTCACCGCGCCGCGCGTGATGGCCTCATACAAACTGACCTTTGGCGCATCTTTCATAGGCGCGCTGATAAACGCCGTGTTCGGGTTACTGACGGCATGGGTACTCACCCGCTACACTTTTCCCGGCAAAAAAATCGTAGACGCGCTGGTTGATCTGCCATTCGCATTACCCACCGCCGTTGCCGGCATTGCACTGACTGCGGTCTATGCCGGCAATGGCTGGATAGGCAGCCTGCTGGAACCGCACGGCCTCAAGGTCGCATTTACTCCGGTCGGCGTAGTGGTGGCGCTCACCTTTATCGGTCTGCCATTTGTGGTACGTACCGTGCAGCCGGTGCTTGAAGATCTGGAAGCCGAAACCGAGGAAGCTGCTGCCAGCCTTGGCGCAAACCGCTGGCAGACTTTCTCCAAGATTATCTTTCCAGCATTGTGGCCGGCACTTCTCACGGGTTTTGCCCTGGCGTTTGCAAGAGCTATCGGCGAATACGGTTCGGTAATCTTCATCGCCGGCAATATGCCAATGGTGTCCGAAATCACACCGCTCATCATCATTACCAAGCTGGAGCAATACGACTATACGGGTGCAACGGCCGTCGCAGTGGTCATGCTGATAGTTTCTTTCATCCTGCTGTTTGCCATCAACGGCCTGCAGTGGTGGAGCAACCGTCGCTACAGCGCTTCCCGCTAGAATATTCACATTAGGATTTTGATATGACCATTGCAGCCATCTCGCAATACAGCAGTTACAACGCAAAAGTCGCCCGCAGCCGTGCAACATCGGAATCTGCATGGGTACGCTGGACACTTATCGCCGTAGCGCTGTTATTTTTAAGCCTGTTTTTATTCATCCCGCTGGCGGCCGTCTTTACTGAAGCCCTGCGTAAAGGCTTTGATACTTACATCGCAGCCATCGTTGAGCCGGATGCGCTTTCTGCAATCAAGCTGACATTGATTGCGGCCGCAATCTCACTGCCGCTCAACCTGGTATTCGGTGTAGCGGCAGCCTGGGCCATCGCCAAGTTCGAATTCAAGGGCAAAAGCTTCCTGATTACACTGATCGACCTACCATTTGCTGTATCCCCGGTCATTGCCGGTTTGATATTTGTGCTGATTTTCGGCCTGCAAGGCTGGTTTGGCCACTGGATCATCGACAACGACTACAAGGTCATCTTCGCGATCCCGGGCATCGTACTGGCGACCATCTTCGTCACCTTCCCCTTTATCGCACGCGAACTGATTCCACTGATGCAGGCACAGGGCAAGGATGAAGAAGAGGCGGGCCTGGTACTTGGCGCGAGAGGCTGGCAGATCCTGTGGCGTATTACCTTACCCAATATCAAATGGGGCCTGCTGTATGGCGTGATCCTGTCTAACGCGCGTGCCATGGGCGAATTCGGGGCGGTATCCGTGGTTTCCGGGCATATCCGCGGCCTGACCAATACCCTGCCGCTGCATGTAGAGATTCTTTACAACGAATACAACTATGCCGCTGCATTTGCCGTGGCTT
>CAZBSR010000025.1:0-13221 GCA_964494575.1 uncultured Methylophilaceae bacterium
TCTTCCAATGGTTTCACTGGCAGCGAAATCGTCATGCGACGCTCAAGATTACTGATGGTTTCAACAGTGACTGACATGTACTGGCTCTCTAAATATAATGGCTAACGTGTTATCTGGTGCGAAAGGAGAGACTCGAACTCTCACGCCTTGCGGCGCTGGAACCTAAATCCAGTGCGTCTACCAATTCCGCCACTTTCGCAGTGCTAGCTTTTAGTTAAGTTGGTGGACTCAAGAAGCTTAAAGCAAGACTAAACTTGCAAACAAGGTCAGCATTGTATCGCACTCTTACAACGGGGAAAACCTCCGCTTTATTAATTGACACCGTACTAGTCCGATAGCAAGATGTACCCGATATCAATTCATCAGCAATTTTCAAAAAGGTTATTATGCAAAGCACCATCAATCAGGAAGAAATCAGCATGTTGCGCTCCGAACTGGAGCTATTGATGAAGGAGCGCCATGCACTGCTCAGAGTGACCGGCGCCGCCGCAGGCCTGGTTGCCGAGCTGGATAGCCATGATCTGCCACAAGGCACTGTCGAAGCTGCAGAACTGCTCGCTTCCAACATCAACATACTGACTGAAGAAACGCTACAGGATGCTCTCGGTGCTGTTCACGCCGCGATCATTAATTAAGCTTCAGTTAAGCTTTCGTCCTTAAACTCCCCTTCAAGCACGTTTCAATCTGCATCAACTCAGGCATGCGGCGCCCCGCAATTGATTGCGCGGCATTCTGCCTGTAATATCCCTTGAGATTTTATGGGGTGTATTTCCAGAGGTGCAAGGGCTGATCGAAGAGATTAGCTGAAGAGATTGGTTAAAGGGGTTGGTCAATCAGTGAAAAATATAACCGTATCAGGCATTAAATCACTCGCGGTTGTTACGCTGACCAGCACCTTCCTGTCAGGCTGTGCATTCCAGACCTATAGCCCTCAACCTATCGACCCTTCAGAGCGCGCAGCCCACTACCGTGCGCATGATCCTAACGGTGATGCATTTCGCGATTACCTGCTGGCACAAGGCTACGCCGCAGATGCATTCCCTATTCAACAATGGGGCCCTCGCGAACTGACCCTGAGCGCCCTGTTCTTCAACCCTCAACTGGACGTTGCCCGCGCTCAATGGCGCGCTGCCCAAGCCGCCGAAATAACCTCCGGCGAACGGCAGAACCCCGGAATTTCCGGCACCCTGGAAAACCACAGCGAGACTGCAGGCGGTATTTCGCCATGGACCTATGGCCTGAGCATAGACATTCCCGTTGAAACGGGCGGTAAAAGGCAGGCGCGGATTGATCGTGCCAAAAGCCTATCGACCGCCGCCCGCATTGAAATCGCCCAGACCGCATGGCAAGTACGTAGCCGCCTGTTGGCCAGCCTGATTGAGTACAACGCCGCATTGCGGCAAGCAGAGCTATTGCAACAGGAATCAGACATCCGCAGCGAGATCGTCGCCATGCTGGATGCAAGGCTCAAAGCTGGCATGGTTTCCAATACCGAGATCAGCACTTCGCGACTCCAGCTACAGAAAACCCAGCAGGCATTGGCGGCTGAAAAAGGCCGGCTGCCCGAGCTGCGTGCTGCATTGGCAGGTAATGCCGGCTTGCCTTTGCAGGTGTTCGCCACGTTGTCACTGACACCCTCCAGCAGCGAGTTCAAGACCAACACACAGCGGGACAGCGAGGAGTTGCAGCAGGCAGCGTTGCTCAATCGGCTTGATATCAGGGCAGCGCTGGCTCGCTATGACGCTGCGGAAGCCAAACTGCGGCTGGAAATCGCGCGCCAATATCCGGATATCGTGCTATCACCAGGCTACAGCTTCGATCAGGGCGACAGGATATGGTCATTGGGATTGTCCACGCTGCTATCGCTATTGAACAAGAATGAAGGCCTGATAGCCGAAGCGCGTGCCTTGCGCGAAGTGGAAGCCGCTCAGTTCGAGGCGCTGCAAGCCAAGGTAATCAGCGATCTTGAGCAAGCCGGCGCCGCTTATGCTGCGGCACTGGATCAACTGCAAAAAACCAGGCAATTGGAAACATCGCAACTGGATAGATTCAGGCAGGTGCAGCAACAGTTCGATGCAGGCTATGCGGACAGGCTGGAACTGACTACGGCAAAACTTGAGAATCTAATTACCAAACAAGCTCTGCTAGACGTCGCATACAAAACCCGTCGCGCAAGCCTGGCACTTGAAGATGCCATGCAGCATCCGCTGGATAGCGAATTTTCCATGCCCGCTGATATAACCCAGGCCGCAAGCCCCGGGCAACAATAACGAATTCATTTAAAGGCCATCCCATGAATCGTAAAATAGCCATCATCGTCGCCTTACAGGCCTTCATTATTGTCGTGCTGTTCTGGCTGCTGGTTTTTTACGGCAAGGATGAATACGAGGCAGCCACCAGTGATCATGATGATGAGATCGAGAGCGTCTCACACGTAGTAACGGGCAAAGATGCCGGAGATGGCGCCGCTACCATCAACCTGTCCCCCGCATCCCAAGAGCAAAGCGGGCTCGCAACGACAACATTGCAATCGGCCGCATATCAGGCACAAGCTTCCTACCTTGGTACAGTTATCGGCATCGAGCCATTGGTCGAACTGCGCACGCGTTACCTGTCTGCCAAGGCTGATGCGAGCCTTGCGCGTGCCTCTTTGAACAACAGCCAGCAGGAATATCAGCGTTTGCTGCAATTGAATGGCGACAACAAGAATGTATCTGACCGCGCTGTTGCCATTGCCGAAGCCGCATTAAAGTCAGACCAGGCGCGGGTAGGTGCGGCTGATGCTGCAGCAAATAATGTCCGCGACAACATTCGCCAGCAATGGGGAATTACATTGGCAGACTGGGCTACCGGACCCTCTGCCCAAAAGCCGTTCCAGCACCTGCTGCAATATCGCGATGTGTTACTGCAGATTACCCTGCCCTTCGATGCCAGCGCTCCTGATCAACGCGCGCCACTACTTGTGGAGCCTATGGGTGGACGGGGGCAAGTGTCGAAAGCCACCTTCATTTCCGCTTCGCCACAGACCGATGGCACTATCCAGGGCAAGACTTATTATTATCGCGCCCCGGCCGACCTGCTACGTACCGGCATGCGCATCACGGCCAGATTTGCCTCCGGCGATAAAAACACCGCCGGAGTCATCGTGCCCGATACCGCAGTAATCTGGTACGCCAATCAGGCATGGGTATATCAGAAGGAAGGCGCAGAGAAGTTTGTCCGCCGCCAAGTCAATACGGATATTGAGGTAGACAGCAAATCCGGTATCGGCTGGTTCAATACTTCATCAGGACTCAAGCCCGGCGACAAAGTCGTAAGTACTGGTGCACAGCTCTTACTGTCGGAAGAATTCAAATACCAGATTACTAATGAAAATGATGATTGAGATGGGATATCAATCATCATTTCGGCGGAGACTCATGCGTCTATCGCATGCAGTCGTAACCAAAACGGCCTTCTGGCTGGCGAATTTAATCATCGTTTCAGTGCAGCCTAACATGACGCAATCATCCCATGCTGAAGTCAGTACAATGGCCGCGCTATCATGATGGCCGCTCTCGTCCGCTTTTCCATTCGCTTCCATGGCGTCATTGTCGGGCTGGCCTGCCTGACTGTGGTGTATGGTCTATACAGCCTGACGCGCGCCAACCTGGATGTGTTCCCGGAGTTCTCCCCGACCCAGGTCATCATCCAGACCGAGTCCCCCGGACTATCGGCCGAACTGGTGGAGGTGCTGGTCACCCAGCCTATCGAGAACAGCTTGTCAGGCACCATAGGCATAGACAGCATGCGTTCTCAATCTATTCCCGGCCTATCGGTGGTAACGGTGATCTTCAAGGAAGGTACCGATATCTACCTTAACCGGCAGGTAACAGCCGAGCGCCTGGCGATGCTTTCCAACCAGTTGCCGAAAAATGTAGTCCCGAACATCACGCCTCTATCTTCTTCTGCCAGCACCGTACTTGGACTAGGGATCACATCGGAGACGCGCTCATTGATGGAGATGCGCACCCTGGTGGACTGGGTCATACGCCCTCACCTGATGTCAGTGCAAGGCGTTGCCGATGTCAACGTGTTTGGTGGGGATGTACGCCAGTTCCAGATACAGGTCGATCCGCAAAAGCTGATTCACTACAACATATCGCTGCAAGAGGTGTTGGCGGCCGCTGGCAAGGCTACCGGCGTGCGCGGAGCGGGCTATATCGAGAACAGCAACCAGCGCATCCTGATCAATAGCGAAGGTCAGGCACTGACCCCCGCCCAGTTGGCGCAGATGCCGCTTATACATAAGAACGGCCAGACCCTGCGTTTAGGAGATGTCGGGCAAGTAGTGGAAGGCGCGGCACCCGCCATCAGTGCGGCAGCAATCAACGGCAAACCAGGGGTATATCTATCGGTACAAGGCCAACTGGGGGCCAACACCAAGGCCGTAACGGAGGCGTTGGAAAAGGCCATGGAGGAACTGGCTCCCGAATTGGCGCAAGAAGAGGTAAAGCTTTACCCGCGCCTGTTCCGCCCGGCCAACTTTATCGAGACCGCTATCGACGGTGTCAGGACTGACATCCTGATCGGCTCGATGCTGGTGGTCGCCGTGCTGTTCCTGTTCCTGTTCAATGTACGCACCGCTTTCATCTCCGCCACCGCGATCCCGCTTTCGCTGCTATCCGCCATTATTGTCCTGAGTTATTACGGGGTAGGCCTGAATATCATGGTGCTGGGCGGCCTCGCCATCGCACTGGGCGAAGTGGTGGATGACGCCATCATCGACACCGAGAATATCTTCCGCCGCCTGCGCGAAAATCGCTTGCTGGAAAATCCGCGCCCTATCCACCAGGTGATATTTGAAGCCTCGATGGAGGTGCGCAGCTCAGTGGTATACGCCACCATCATCGTCGTCATGGTATTCCTGCCATTACTTACCCTGTCGGGCGTCGCCGGCAAACTGTTCGCACCCCTGGGCCTGGCCTACATCAGCGCCATCCTGGCATCGCTGGTAGTCGCGCTGACGCTGACGCCAGCCCTGTGCTACCTGCTATTCGCAAAAGGCAATCTGGAAAGCGACGACCCGCCTCTGGTACGCATGATGAAAGGCGGGTATATACGGCTGTTGCATCGCATCGAGCGCCATTACCGCATGGTCATTGGCGTGTGTGCGGTATTCATTGCGCTTGGTCTCGGGATACTGCCACTCTTCAAGAGCCAGTTCATCCCCAACCTGCATGAAGGCCATTACATCATGCACATGACTGCCGTGCCGGGCACTTCGGCCCAAGAATCGTTGCGCATCGGAACCCGGGTTGCACAGACGATAGGCCAGATCGAGGGCGTGCAGTCCGTCGCACAATGGGTTGGGCGGGCCGCGAATGGCGCAGACACCTTCGGCACTCATTACAGTGAATTCGAGGTAGAGATAGGCACATCGTCGGGCGAGGAGCAGCGTCGCATTCTGGAAGAAATCCGTGAAACGATGGCAGGTGCGGACGAAGATAACCCGAAAGTTGCACCCATACCTGGGGTCAATTTCGCCATCAACACCTTCCTCACCGAGCGCATCGAGGAGACCATCTCCGGCTATACAGCAGCCATGGTAGTGAATATCCACGGCCAAGACCTGGATCTGCTTGATCGGGACGCTCGCGCTGTGGCAGCTATATTAAGCAGCATCCCCGGCGCATCCGATGTGCAGATTCAGTCCCCTCCGGGCACGCCCCAGCTTACCATCCGACTGCGCCCGGAAAAGCTGGCGCAATGGGGCCTACAATCGCTAGACGTGCTGGAAAACATACAGGCCGCATATGAAGGCGTGCAGGCAACCCAGGTTTACCAGGGAAACCGCGTCATCGGCGTGAATGTGATGTTTATGCGTGATGTACGTGACGACTTGCGCGAGATAGGCGACCTGCCTTTGAAAAACCCGGATGGCAAAATGATCTACCTGCGTGATGTAGCGAGCCTGACGCAGGAAAACGGGCGTTCGAAGATATTGCATGCTGATGCAAAACGCATCCAGACCATTACCAGCAATGTGCTTAACCGCGACATCAGCAGCTTCAGCAAAGAAGTGAAGAAGCGTATAGAGGAAGACGTAAAATTCGCACCGGGAAATTTCGCCACATTTACCGGTGAAGCCGAAGCGCAGGCGCAGTCGCGCGAAGACCTGATCGTGCATTCGCTGCTGGCGGGGGTGGGCATCTTCCTGATGCTTTATATCGCCTTCGGGCGACTGCGCAATCTGCTGCTCACATTTGCCAACCTGCCCTTCGCCCTCATCGGCGGCGTGCTGGCAGCACTATTCACCGGCGGCTGGATCTCGCTCGGCTCACTGGTTGGGTTCGTCACGCTGTTTGGCATTACCTTGCGCAACTCCATCATGATGATCTCGCATTATCAGCACCTGGTGGATGAGGAAAATATGACGTGGGGTCTGGAGACCGCGATCCGCGGCGCTTCCGAACGCCTGCCATCCATCCTGATGACGGCGCTGGTAACCGCTCTGGGCTTGCTTCCCTTGGCCGCTGGCAGTGGCCAGCCGGGACGTGAAATCGAGGGTCCGATGGCGACCATTATCGTCGGTGGATTGGTCACTTCCACTATTTTGAACCTGCTTATCCTGCCGACCATCATGCTGCATTTCGGCCGTTTCGAACGACGCTTCCAACAGTAGAATTACCTTCGGGCCCGGGCCAGGGGTCATGTGTGTGATAACGCACAGACCTCATACAGCCCGGGCTTTACTCTTGTTCATCGTATAAAGCTGAGTTGCATTCATCATGCTTTAATCGCACTTTAAATCCACCCGCTGTTCAAATTCACGGAGTTTCGGGGTGAGCTTTAAAGACTAACCAATGAAAAGAGGAAATCATGAAAACTTTAGCGAATTTAAAATTAGCTGGCATCTGCATCCCGATGGTATTGCTGCTAGGTCTCAGCGCATGCAATAAGACCGATCCAAGCGCTGAAAGCACAGGCGAAAAAATTGACCAGATGGCCGATGACGCCGGGAATAAAATGGATAAGGCCACGGAACATGCGGAGGCAGTCATTGACGATGCCGCAATTACGACCAAGGTGAAGTCAGCACTGATGGCGGAACCTGGACTAAGCTCCCTGCAAATTAATGTAGATACCGCCAATGGGGTCGTCACATTAAATGGTGAGGTCGACTCTCAAGCCAGCAGCGACAAGGCAGCCGCGGTAGCGACAGGCGTATCGGATGTCAAAGGCGTGGAAAACAAGCTGACAGTCAAGGCCGCTGGTTAAATCCGCAGGAGTCTATCGTGGATATTAAAGAAGCCTACAAGCAGAAAATGGAAGCACAGCTCAAGGAATGGAACGCGCATATCAACTTGCTGGAAGCAAAGGCCGAGAATGCCGGCGCTGACCTAAAGGTAAAATATGCCAGCGAACTGAACGAGCTAAAAACCAAGCAGCAGAACGCCTCCAAAAAGCTTGAAGCACTCGGCGAGGCTAGCGGCGAGGCTTGGGAGAAGGTCAAGGAATCTGCGGATCATGTATGGGATGACCTCAAGGCCAGCCTGGCAAGAGCCCAAGCCAGATTCAAATAAGCTGCTGGCATATGTCGCTCGGCACCGTCTTACTTATTATCGTAGTACTTTTACTGATTGGTGCCGTTACCAGCTGGCCTTACAGCCAAAGCTGGGGGCTATGGCCCAAGCGGCGCATTGGGGCTGGCACTGCTGATTGTGGTGATCCTGCTGTTAATGGGAAAGCTGTAGCCAGCCTAGTCATACTTGATATATTTGAACCTTGCATCCTCATTGGGCGTGCCTTCCAGCGCCCCGCCCTCCTTGCCAGGTTGCCACTGGATCACATCTTCAATTTTCCTGGCAAGTTGCCAGTCCTTATCAGTGATGCCCTTCGCACTGTGCGTACATAGCTTAACGATAACGAATGCATAGGAAACAGTGAGATCCGGGTGATGCCACGCAGCCTCAGCCAGATGCCCGACTGTATTCACAACCATCAGCGTGCCCTTCCAGCCGCTGGTTTTATATTTGCGGCGAATCCAGCCGTCTTCAAACACCCAGTTTGGAAACTCGGCAGCCAGCTTCGCATTGATTTCCGCAACGCTATAAACGCGATCTGCGACTTTATCTGATTCACTCATTATCTTTCCTTCAATTCCAGGCCTTCAATTCCAGGCACACCGTACAGGGATAGCGTTGGCGCTCAATTTCTTCTGCGATATGCCATCAGCAAAAATCCGGTAGTCATCTTTTGCCAGCAGCCATGTATCGAAATCACGGCCGGCGGTAAAGTCACCGAAATGTTCGTCCACGATACCGTCCCTGCTTAATTGCTCCAGCGAGACCTGATCCGCATCGGGGCGTTCGGATTTGATCAGGACCAGGTGCTCCGCATTCAACCTGGCTGCGAGCCAGGCAGCGAGGCTATCTGAGGTGACCTGCCAGTTAGCCGGGATTTTATCCTCGGCGCTGACCATGGCGCTCGGCAGCCACACCGCTGTACGGTGCTGCCAGCCCCTCTCGGCAATTTCCAGTTCACTCTGTGCTATTGCCAGTGCAGGGTTCAGCCCCGCCATCAGCACACCATACTGATCCATGGCCATGATCGCCATCCTGTGCGCGATTTTATCGCTACTGCCACAGCGCTTTTGCGATTCGCGAACAGCATCGGCAAAAATCCCTCCGCCAGGCACGATTACTATCTTTCCATCGCCGTGGCGCGCAAGCACATCCAGCCAATGGGGCAGCTCCGGCGAGCCCAGCAGGCTGCCGCCGAGTTTAACTACCCACATATCCCATAAGCTGCATTTCCTGTTACCCGCATTTTATTTCTCTTTATATTCATCTTGTTAACCGGGCGAGAAATACTGCATAAGCGCCATCATCGATGATGCCTTGTCCCAAGTTTCACCATACTCCTTTTGCATTTCGGAGTCAGCCACTATCCCACCGCCTGCCCAGAAACGTATTTCTCCGCCAGAATAAACTGCAGTCCTGATAGTGATGCTGGTGTCCATATTGCCGTCGAAGCCTATATAGCCGATAGCGCCACAATAGAGCCCGCGCCGTTGCGGCTCCAGCTCCTCAATGATCTCCATCGCGCGTAGCTTCGGCGCACCGGTAACCGAGCCGCCAGGGAAGCAATCGCGAAGCAAGTCCAGTGCTGACTTGTCCGGTGCCAGCTCGCCGGTAATGGTGCTCACCAGATGGTGCACATTGGCAAAACTCTCCAGGGCGAAAAGATTTTTTGCCTGCACCGAGCCCAGCACACAGCTCTTGCTGATGTCATTGCGCAGCAAATCCACGATCATCAGGTTCTCGGCCTGATCCTTGGCGCTATTGCGCAGCGCTTCGGCATTGGCAGCGTCTTGTACTGCATCATCCGAGCGCGGACGCGTGCCCTTGATCGGTCGGGTTTCGACATGGCTGCCGGTGACTTGCAGGAATCGCTCCGGCGAAGCTGACAACACCTGCAAATCGATATCTGGGTAATTCATATATGCCATGAACGGTGCCGGGCTGATTTCCCGCAAATATCGGTAGGCTGCCCAGGCATCACCTTCAGCGCGCGCGCTAAAGCGCTGTGCCAGGTTGACTTGGTAGCAGTCGCCCTCATCCAGGTAATGCTTTACCTGACTGAAGGCCGCCGCATATGTGGGCAGATCCATATTGGAGCTTATGTTCGATACCACCTTGAACTCGGCTTTCGGTTCGGCCTTTTCACCGACGCTTGGCGCTTCAAACAGGGCGCAGAGCTGCGGCCACTGCGCCAGCGTCTTGTTGTCATGGCCGTGACACACCAGCCAGGCAAGTTGCTGGCGATGATCCACCACCACGGCCCAGTCATAGATGCCGATTACCATCTGCGGGATTTGCTCGCTGTCCTGAGCCAGTTCGGGCAGATGCTCCAGTCGACGCGCCAGATCATAGCCAAAATAACCAATGGCGCCGCCACAGAATGGCAGGTCGCATGGCAGTTCAGACGCTGATGCGGCATACGGCTCCAGGGCTTGCTTGAGCAACAGGAATGGATCATCCGTAGAAATACGGTCGCCGGTCTGATCGCGAATATAAGTCTGCCGCCCCTGCGTTGACAGTGTAATAAACGGATCTGCCGCCATGATGTCGTAGCGGCCGTATTGCCCCATGGGCTGGCCGCTATCGAGATAAACCGCCCACGGCCGGTGCGCTATGCGGGTAAATAGCGCGGCGCTGTCAGCGCTATACGGTAATGCGTAGGTCAGCATGCTCATACAGGCTTCCCCGCCGATTCGGCCGCGAGCGCAGCCAGGGCATACGCCGGCAGGCAGACGCTTGCCCAGCGGCGAGTTTCTTCAGTCTCGCCCAGAACCAGTGTCTCGACTTCCAGGTATTCGCGATTCAATTGCCTTGCCAGTTCACGCGCCAGAAAACTGCCCGCACCGGCACCGATGATGGGTGCACTGTCGTTGACCAAGCCGCGTGACAGGCAACGTACGACTGCGCTTTTAAGCCTGTCCAGCTGCTTTTGTTTGAATGCCCTGGAAAGCCCTATCCATGCGGTCTCTGGAGCATCGTTTAAATCGTGCCCCAGCATGCGCGCAAGACGGCGCGCGCTTTCTGAGCGTGTCTTGCCCATGCTGTCTGCCGTTTCAGCCATATCCTCGGCCTCGATCAAATCCCCGGTCAAGCGGTAGACATCGGCGGTGTTCGCGAAATGCTCGGCAGCCAGAGCGCGCCACTCCCCGCCGAACGGCACATGTGTGCCCAGCGCCATCAGCGGTGTGCGCACTACGCCGGTATAAACCATCTCTTCAAACTGCATGCGTTCGCTATCGGTGAATCCGCGATTTTGCGGCTTGCCGTCACTCAGCAGCATAATGTCGGTGGTAGTACTGCCAATGTCCATCAATAAGCCCTGCCCGACCTTTGCCGCAACAAAAGCCGCGCTGGCCAGCCAGTTCGCCGAAGCGATATTCGCTGCATACGATGCAGCTTCGTTGCCGCTTACGATCCCTGCCGGCCCCGCGTAAAATCTTGTCGCGGCGCCCAGCCGCTCAGTCATGATGCCGGATATCCGTATGACCCCCTCCTTGCGGTCGCTGAAAAAGTCTGCGAGCTCACCGGTCATGGTCACAACATGATGATCCGGCACCCGATTTAGCCGGGCAAGTATGCTATCTATGGCTGTATGCAACTCATGCAGTCCGCGCCATAACGCACATGGCGTTTGCAGAACTGCCAGCGCTGAGCCCTGGTCGTCGACTAATGCAGCTTTCAGATGGGCGCCGCCGACGTCCCATCCTACCGTGGTTGTTTTGCTAGTCATTCAGGCTGATTTCGACAACTTCTCGTGAGATTTTTTGGGGGAACTGCAAACCTCTATTATAAAGCAGGTCTATCACCATCTGCGCTACGTTACAGCCCGTGGCCCGCCTCAATCCTGCATAGGATGTAGTCAGGCGCGGGTTAATCTCCAGCACATAAACCTGGCCTTCATCAACCACCACGTCTATGCCTGCATAGCCTGCCAGCCCCGGCATCACTTGGGCTACCTGTGAAGCAATCTCTTCAAAGGAACCCCAGTGCTTAGCCATGCCATTGAGCACACTGCCGGTGTAACTGAATTGAGCGATCTCAGGGCTGTATTCTTGCAATGCGATTTTTTGCGTATTGCAGCTCAATAACCAGGTGCGCCCTTCATGGCAGAGCATGGAAATACTGGCAGGAGTGCCTTTTTGGTAAGGCTGGATGATGTGTGTGGACTCGCGCCCCTGCCTCATCCAGTTCAGCAATGTAGCCGAGGACTCAAAATAGGCGCTATTTTCGCAGCCCACCCCATCATCCACTTTCGCTACCCAGGGTCCCGGGCTATTCTGCGGCCACTCGTCAAATGTATATGTACTTACCGTACTCACGCCGGCAGCCTGTAAAGCCTGACCGGTGGCATATTTACTGGTAGCCACCCTGACCGCTTCAATGGAACTGCCCAGCAATGTCTTATGCTGGTCATTGACCATGGCCGTCAGCCGCGTTAATACGCCACCCGCTTCAGGGGCGACCAGCCACACTGCATCGGCTACCGCAATACATTCGCCCCAGATTTGCCAGACATCGTCCTGATGGCCCACCGGAATGGATAGCCCGCATATTGCCGGCGACACGCGCGCGTCATGGGTCGTGGTTACCTCGATATCCGGTAACTCGGCCAAATCTCCAAGTAGTGCATCGCGCATTATTGCGCCCTCTTCTGCCAGCGAGGATGGCAATGGCTCGCGGTATAATCCACCGCCCGTTATGAATTCACACACAAATATCTTCAAATGAGCCTCAAATGGAAATTATCCCGGTAATCGACCTGCTCAATGGCAACGTAGTCCAGGCGCGGCGCGGCGACCGTCAGCATTATCTGCCGATGCGCTCATCGTTATGCCAGGGCAGTGAGCCTCTTGCCATAGTGCAGGCGTTGCTTGAATTATACCCATTCAAACAGCTCTATATTGCCGACATCGATGCCATACAAAAACGTGGCAATCATCGTCAAATCGTCGCAGAGATAACAGCGCGCTATCCGCATCTACAGATATGGCTGGATGCGGGAATTGGCTCTGTACGGGAATTAGACGCATGGGGTGGGCTGGCGCTAACATACGTGATAGGCAGTGAAAGCTTGCATAACATCGATGATTACACGAACCTGAGGCGACACTGCGGCGGCAACCAGCCTGAAGAAAATCCTATCCTGTCACTGGATTTCACAGCGACGGGCTATCAAGGGCCAGCCGAATTATTGTCCACATCAGCACAATGGCCCGCCAGAGTGATCGCGATGACGCTCGACCATGTAGGCAGCAATCTTGGACCTGATTTTCAATTACTGAGAAAACTGATAGATCGTAAATCCACGCATAAAATTTACGCCGCAGGCGGCGTGCGCCACCTGGCAGATATACAACAGCTAAGAGACACCGGCGTGGATGGCGCCCTGATCGCAAGCGCCTTGCATACGCAACAAATCACCACCGCTGAATTAGACAGCATACTTTCCTGACATTTGAACGGCGGCGGCGCTCCACCGGCTCACCGGACAGGAGCTACTTCTTGGCCTGGAATGGGTGATTAGTCTGCTTATAGTTTTTCAATATCTCGGCCACCTTGGGTTCACGTGCGACAGCAGACTTTATCGCCTGCTTGGTGGCACGGTAATTCCAGTCCTGGATACGCTCGGAAATATCCGCACGGCTATCTATGAATA
>CAZBSR010000026.1:0-13027 GCA_964494575.1 uncultured Methylophilaceae bacterium
AGCACTCACACCTATCGATTGTCCAGGTTTTTAAAGAGCGGGTACTGCTTTTACTGCTTGGTTGCGGGGACAGGATTTGAACCTGTGACCTTCGGGTTATGAGCCCGACGAGCTGCCAGACTGCTCCACCCCGCGTCCGATTCGGCGCCACTACGTACATGTCGTCGAGAGGTGAGACTATAGCAAACCCCATCGTTTGGTGTCAATCGAAAACTGGGAATTTAACTGGAAGAGGCTATTTGGGAGCCTGCTTAAAAAGCACATTGGGTGAAATTACCATATGCTTTAAAGCATTAGCATGCTCAATCCGATTGCTGGCGTATTGCCAAAGAATTTACTTCGCGTTGCTTCTGGAAGCTAATCCGACCAGCCTGGAAACAATAAGGGCCAGATACATTACGCCCGAGAACATTTCAATCATGACTAAAGCACGCGCTTGCGGCGTAACGGGTACGATATCCCCGAGCCCCGTTCCCGATAATATGGAAAAACTGAAAAAGAGCATTTCGACCCATGTCCTCGGTGAGTCATTATGGACTATCGCTGTAAAGCTGCCAGGATACCATTGCTGGCAAACAAGATAGACGAAAGCAAACCCCCATGCCAACAAGGTGAAAGTAGCGCCGACAGCGAACAGCTCATCCACAGTCACATGCTGATCGCCCAGCATATAGACAATCAGCCCATACGCCGTATAAAAATATAAAAACGCTTCCAGCAGATGGGCTAGCGGGAGCCATTGAGTATGGCCAGCGACGCTGGCATACAAGGACAATGCCACCGCAGGAATGGCTAATGCCCAACTTATCCAGCTGATTACCGGGCTTCTATTTACAACCCAAACGGCAAGCGAGGCCGCCACAATCCCAAACACACCGAACAGGGCTCTGCCTACATCTGTACTTTCCATGAAGGGATAGAGCATGATGCTGAAAAGCTGCACGACAAGAAGTATTGCAGAAGGATGACGGCCCAATAAGTTAAGCATGATAGGGATTAATGCTTACCAGCTATTCATGTGTACTTAGAATACTTCTGACCTGGTCAAGGTCTTCCTGGGTATCCACACCTGAGGCCGGCGCATTACTACTCATAGCTACGCTAATGGTGTAGCCATGCCACAACACACGAAGCTGCTCAAGCGACTCGATTTTCTCAAGAGGCGCGGGGGCCAGCGACGCGTACACTTTGAGGAACTCTGTCCGATATCCATAAATACCGATGTGCCGGTAAAACGACACATCGGAGGAAGGTGTTGAATCAACTATAGGGTTATCGCGCGCATATGGAATGGGTGCACGGCTAAAGTAAAGCGCATGCCCATTAATATCCAATACCACCTTTACGATGTTTGGATTGAGCATGGCCTTGGCGTCGTGCACGGGATGGCATGCTGTGGCCACGACCGCTCCGGGATTTTGCGCCAGGTTTCGAGCAACTTCCCGGATCAGCTCCGGATCAATAAGCGGCTCGTCACCCTGCACATTTATCACGATAGCTCCATCAGGCCAGCGTAGCTGCTGGGTCACTTCTGCGATGCGGTCAGTGCCGGAGGTATGATCTTCACGGGTCATCAGGGCCTGGTAGCCATACTGGGTTGCCGCATCGAAGATGGCCGTATGATCCGTCGCTATCACGACTTCCTCTGCCCCGCTTTTGGCGGCCTGCTCAGCCACCCGGATCACCATCGGTTTACCGCCAATATCGAGCAAGGCTTTGCCGCGCAAGCGAGTGCTCGCATACCTGGCCGGGATAACGACCTTAAAACTCATGCTTCAGTACAGATAATATTGAATCGAGCGACCAGAGCCACATTACACCTCTTCATCAGGGCCGAGCTTTCGAGCTTCCTCTTCCAGCATCACAGGAATGCCGTCCCTGATGGGATAGGCAAGGCGCGCCGATTTTGAAACAAGCTCCTGCTCCGATTTTTTATAAATCAACGGGCCCTTGGTAACCGGACAAACCAGAATTTTGAGCAGCTTGGCATCCATACAACATCCTTTAACTTTTACTTAATTTGTTCTTTACACATGCAAACAGGGCTTCATCCACTACCGCACTGACTGGTAGATACCACCAGCCAGCCTCGGCAAAAGCGGCGCATTTCACCGCATCTTTTTCTGTCATCAGTATCACTTCGGCGCCTGCAATTTGCAAATCAGCCGGCCGAAAAGCCTGATGATCGGGAAAAGCCAGGCTCTTGAAAACCAGGCCCGATTTCGTCAGCTGCTTGAAAAAACGCGCCGGATTGCCGATACCTGCGACCGCATAAATTGCTTTACCGCTAAAATCTGCTGCCACAGCCGTTTCTGCCGGATGTTGCAAGTTATGGAAACGCTCCCCCACCAGTTGCATGGCAAATCCATCCTGCTGTAGCTTGTCTCCATTGTAAACAACAGCATCTACCGTTTTAAGCCTGGATACACGTTCTCGTAGCGGGCCGGCCGGCATTAGCCATCCATTCCCGAAACCACGGTTACCATCAATAACTGCAATCTCAACATCGCGCTGCAATGCATAATGTTGCAACCCATCATCGCTGATAATCACGCTACATTCCGGATGCTCTTCAAGCAGCATCTGCGCAGTTGCGACCCGATCCCGGCCCACCCATACCGGACACTGACCGCGCGTTGCCAGCAGAACGGGTTCATCTCCCACATCGCCGGGATTGCTATCCGCATTCACCGCAGCTGGATGTTGCGCATTACCGCCATAGCCGCGACTGACAATAGCTGGGCGATAACCTTCCTGCTTCAACTTCTCCACTAGCCAAATGACCAGTGGTGTTTTACCCGTGCCGCCTACGCTGATATTGCCAACCACGATGACCGGTACCGATAATTTGCAAGACCTGAGAATGCCGGCCGTATAGCAAAGCCGCCGCAGACCGGACAACAGCCAGAACAGCCAGGACAGCGGGACAAGAATCAGATGCCAGAAACCTAGGTGCGCCCATTGCTGGGTCAACCACTGGCCTGATTTAGTGGAATTGTTTTTGATATAGCCTGGCATAGTGACCCTTTGATGCCATCAGCTCGGCATGACTGCCGCTTTCAATGATCTCGCCCTGCTCCATCACCAGAATGCGGTCTGCATTCTCAATTGTAGAAAGACGATGGGCGATGACAATAGTCGTGCGATTACGCATCAGCGTATCCAGGGCAGCCTGCACATGCTGCTCCGATTCTGTATCCAGTGCCGACGTTGCTTCGTCAAGCAGGAGGATAGGTGCGTCCTTGAGAATGGCGCGGGCAATGGCAAGGCGCTGGCGCTGGCCGCCGGAAAGGCGCACTCCGCGATCGCCGATCTCGCTATGCAGACCCTCGGGTAGCTGCTGGATAAACTCCCAGGCATGCGCCGCTTTTGCTGCAGCAATCACTTCCTGCTCCGTCACGCCGCGCAGGACGCCATAAGCAATGTTATTGAATACGCTGTCATTAAACAAAATCACGTCCTGGCTGACCAGGGCAAACTGCGACCTGAGGTTCTTCAAGCTCATGGCACGTATATCCAGTCCATCCAAAAGGATCAGACCCTGCTGCAACTCATAAAAGCGCGGCAACAGATTGACCAAAGTGGTCTTGCCGCCGCCGGAACGACCGACCAGCGCAAGCTTCTCACCTGGCCTCACACTAAAGCTGAGGTTATCCAGTGCAGAGCGTTTGGCATTCTCATAGCGCAACCCGACGCCACGGAACTCTATTTCCCCCTTGGAACGGGCGATCTCTTTCTGCCCGTCATCCAGCTCGGGAGGGCTGTCCATGAGGGCAAACACACTTTGAGCAGCCGCAAGACCCACCTGCAGTTCCTCATTCAAACCCGTCAGGCTTTTAATCGGCGAGATCAGCATCAGCAGCGCACCAATGAATGCCGCAAATTCGCCGGCACTAAATTTCCCCACGGCATAAAAGACCACCAGGCCAAGCGCCAATGCGGCCAGCAGTTCAATCACCATGCTATTGACACCCGAAATCCGGCCTAGGCGAATCTGCATATGGCGATTCTTGGCGACCATCTTTGCAAAACGTTGATACTCATAATCCGCCGCACCGAAAATCTTCACCATGCGCTGACCGGACACAGCCTCTTCCACTACTTGCGTCATTTCTCCCATGGATTGCTGCACGATTTTTCCAGAAGACCTCAGCTTGGGTGTCATCGTCTTCAGGTAGACCGCCATGAGAGGGGCGATGATGGCAAAAATCAATGTCAGGCGCCAGTCTATATAAAGCATATAGCCGATCATGCCGATAATGGTCAGCGTGTCACGCACCGCGCTGACTGCGACTCGAGTAGAGGCGCTGGACATCTGCTCCGTGTCGTAGGTGAGCTTGGAAGTGATAATGCCGGCCGAATGGGTGTCAAAAAAGCTCACCGGCAGCGTCATCAGCCGACGAAACGCATCCAGGCGCAGATCCTCGACTATGCGCCGAGCCACCCAGCGCATGGCAAAAGTGGAGATAAAACCGGCGAAAGCACGTATGGCCAGCAAGCCGAATAACATCAGGGGAAGCAGGGATAGCTTGGTCGAGCTTTTATTGACAAAACCTTCGTCTGTAACCAATTTAATGGTGGCCAGAAAGCCGGTATTGGTGGCCGAAAGCACAACGAGCGAAATGATGCTGATGGCAAAAACCGTCCAATAACGCTTTGCATATTTAAGCAGGCGCAAATAGAGCGTTTTGGCACTTGGGATTGGAACTGGGGCCGCCTTGGCAGGCGTGGTTTTCGACATACTTAGCGGCTACGCTTGAAGGTGAATGTAATTTTTATTTTAAGAACGATTATGGGGCGGTTTTAATCTGGGTGGCAAAGGTAATATGCGTGTAACCGGCTTGCCGCGAAGCTTCCATGACATCAATCACTGACTGGTGCGTAGTTTTTGCATCGGCATTGATCACGATTGTCGGCTCCTTGCCATTGCCAGCGGCTTTACGCAGGGCGTTACTGATCGCCTCTACGGTATGCTCAGCGACGTCCGCGCCATTTACAAGGTAGCGTCCGCTGGCATCCACATCCACAGTCACAACCAGGGGCTTGTCCTGCTGCGCATTCGCTTCGGCGGTAGGCAGATTGATCTGCAATTCGCTTACCCGTGAAAATGTCGCACTCACCACCAGGAAAATAATAATGACGAGCAATACATCAATCAACGGCACCAGATTGACTTCCAGGTCTTCGTGCTTTCTGCCGCGTTGAAAATTCATGCTATTTGCGCTCGCCGTGAATGATTTCGACCAGTTTCACCGCTTGCTGCTCCATTTCAACAATCAGGCTATCAACCCTGCCGCGGAAGAATCTGTACGCAATCATGCTGGGGACTGCCACCACAATGCCGCCGGCAGTATTGTAAAGCGCGACAGAGATACCGCGCGCGAACTGCGCAACATCATGGCCGGTAGCCGTAAATGCGCCAAACAATTCGACCATCCCAATCACCGTTCCCAACAGGCCCAGCAACGGACTGACTGTAGCGATGGTGCCCAGCGTATTCAGGTATTTTTCCAGCTTGTGGGCTACCGTACGGCCGGATTCTTCCACCGATTCCTTGATGATTTCACGCGATGCGCTGGCATTGACCAGTGCGCTGGCAAATATCTCGCCGAGCAGGGAGTGCTGTTCAAGCTGGGTGCAGGTTTCCCTGGTGATGCCGCCCGCCTCTACCATTCGGCGGACTTCCGGCAGCAATGCCGGAGGAGCGACCACATCGACTCTTAATGCCCATGCGCGCTCACCGATGATGGCCAGTGCGATAATCGAGGCAAAAATCAATGGCCAGATGGGCCAGCCTGCCGCTTGAATAATCTCCCACACGTAATGCTCCCGAATGTTCTTAAAGTGGCATTACTTTATCGTGCGGCGTCGTTTTTAGCAACGCCGTTTTCAGCAGGATTGTTTGGCGACCCGGCTAGCCGCGATGCCTTGACCGGAAAAATTTACTTTGTCTTTGGCTCAAGCATATCAAGCTTAGGCATATTGAGGTCCTGCCAATAACGCATCTGGCTATAACGCCAGCGTGTTATGGCAATTGCCTTGCTGTCGGCGAAATCAAGCAATATTGCGCCATCATTATCAGACCGGTAGATATGGCTGCCGTTTTGCTTGTAACGCTCTACCACAGCCTGCTTGGGGTGATTGAACCGGTTGAGGTAACCCATGGTAAAAATTACAACCGCGGGTTTCGTGGCGGCGACAAATCCAGGGCTGGATGAGGTCTTGCTGCCATGATGCGGGGCTATCAGGACATCTGTCGCAAGTTTTTCAGGATAGGTTTTCAGCAACATCGCTTCAGCCCCGCGCTCGATATCGCCCGGAATCAGCAGACTGCCAAACTTGCTGGTCACGCGCAATACGCAGCTACGGTTATTGTCCTTGATTGCACTGTCGGCATAGCTATCCCAGCCCGGGTATAGCATTTCAAAGTGGACGCCATCCCATTCCCATGACTGCCCGGCGTAGCACCGCATATGCCGCCGCGCGGCCAAGTCCGGATCATCATCCCCCAGCGAACTGGCTACCCAATCAACCGGCATTTGAGTCAATACGGACACCATGCCTCCGCGATGGTCGCTATCGTTATGGCTAACCACAAAACCATTCAGGCGATCGATGCCCTGCCCGCGTAAAAACGGAATCACAATCCGGTTGCCGCTATCACTCTGTGACGAATAGCGCGGACCGGCGTCATAGAGCAAAGTATGCGTTGCGGTTTGCAGCACTACTGACAATCCCTGGCCCACATCCAGCACCGCCACTTTCATTGCGCCATATTCCGGATGCAAGGGTTGCAACATGAACATGGGCAGGAACGCAGCCAATCCCAGCCAGCGCAATGGAATGCCGCGCGGCAGGAGCATCCATAGCACGCCCAGCAAGGCGAGCGGCAGTGTCCACACCGGCGGCGCATGCTGCTGCCAGGTACTGAATGGCAAACTGCCCAGCCATTGCAAAACCTGTATGCAGAAACTCATGATTGCGTGAGCAAACTGTAAAGGCCAATCCAGCGGCAAAAGCGCACCTGCCAGCGTTAGCGGCACAACGACCAGGCTGACAAGGGGGATGGCGAATGCATTGGCAATCGGCGAGATCAGCGACACCTGCTGGAACAACACCAGCAACAGCGGCAGCAGGCCCAGCGTCACAGCCCATTGTGTGTGAACCGCTTCCTGCAGCCAGTGCGGGCGATGCAGGCGACCGCTTACAGCATAGGCAATCACGGCCACTGCGCCGAAAGATAGCCAGAAACCTGGCGCCAATACCGCCCATGGATCCAGGGCCACCACTAAAAGAACGGCACAAGCCAGCACGTGGCTAATGGCTATGTGGCGACCAGACCACAATGCCGCAGCAAACACCGCCAGCATATAAAAAGTGCGCTGGGTAGGGACAGAAAATCCGGCAATCAGCGCATATAGCAAAGCGGCCAAAAGACCAGCCAGGGTAGCGGCTTTACGTGCAGGAAGTCGCAAGGTCAGCAACTCCACCCTGCGCCACAGCGCATACACCAGGCCGAATGCCAAGCCGGCGAGCATAGTGATATGCAAGCCTGAAATACTCATCAAATGGATGGTCCCGGTGCGAACGAACATCTGCCAGTCGTCCTGCTGAATACCGCTTTCATCTCCGATAGCCAGCGCCTGCAATATTCCTGCATATGGCTTGTGATCGAGCTCTGCAGCCATCCGGTCGCGTATTTTTTCGCGCACAACCTCCACCATATAGCCGGGATGCCAGACGAAAGTCTTGAGTATCAGATTATCTGGCTGCTCCCGAATACTGCCGGTAGCACGGATATTACGCTCCAGCGCCCATGCCTCAAAATCGAAACCATGAGGATTGGCGCCGCCATGTGGCCGCTTGAGCCTGACAGTCAGCTGCCAGCGCTGGCCCGGGTGATAGGCGTCAATATCGGTTGTTGGCAATGGAGGACTCTTGCCATAAAAATCACCGCTATATTGCGTCAGTGAAATATGGCTGGGGACTACAGCTTGCGGAGTAAGCACCTGCTCGACATTAAATTCAAAACGCTCGCCACGCTCCAGCTTTTGCGGCAGGCTCGCCACGACGCCAACAACCTGTATATCCTTGCCCTCCCAGTGTTTGGGCAAATCATCAGACAGCCGCGCATGGGCGAACAGGGCCGCCCACATGAACCCAATGGCAAAGGCCGCCAATATCCGGATGCAGCGGCTTAATAACGCAAGCTGGGAATTCTGATGAAATTTTCGGGCAAGAAAAACGGTGAGAAGAACAACCAACAATACAACAGGAGCTAGCACTAACAGCCAGCGGGTATCCGGCAGGAAAGGCATATGCTGCAACACCCAGGCACCGGATACGAACGCCAGGGCCAGCGCTATCATTACATTACAACTCGCTAATCAAAGGCTGTAAACGACCATCTTCCAGCTTGTATCGGCGCTGCATTTTTGCGGCCAGTTCCAGATCATGGGTAACAACAACCAGGGCGATGCCTTGGCTGCGATTAAGCTCCAGCAGCAGATCGAATACGACATGGGCGGTATGCCGATCCAGATTGCCGGTAGGCTCGTCGGCCAGCACGCATTTTGGATTCGTCACCAATGCACGCGCTACAGCCGCGCGCTGGCGTTCCCCGCCGGAAAGCTCGCCTGGCATGTGCTCCAGCCGATGTCCCAGGCCAACCTTGGTCAGCGTTTCGGCAGCCATTGCCAGAGCTTGCTCACGGCCCATTCTGCGGATAAGCAAGGGCAGCGCGACATTTTCCAGCGCAGTGAACTCAGGCAGCAGATGATGGAACTGATAGACAAAGCCCAGTGACTCGTTGCGTAGCTGCCCCCGCCTGGTTTCATTCAAGCCGGCCAGCGCATGGCCCAGCATGCTGACTTCGCCTGCGCTTGGGGCGTCAAGACCGCCCAGAAGATGCAGCAGGGTACTCTTGCCCGAACCCGATGCGCCGACGATGGCTACCTGCTCGCCCGTACTGACTTCAAAATCTATACCGTTGAGCACAGCCACATCGAGGCCGGCATAGGTCTTCTGCAGGTTAGTGCAGGCAAGGATAGGGGTCTTACTCATAACGTAGTGCCTCTGCTGGATTCATCCTGGCCGCACGCCAGCTTGGGTATAGCGTTGCCAGCAGGCTTAGGACGAAGGACATCACCGTGATGGTTATCACATCCGACCATATCAAATGGGAAGGCAGCTCACTGATGTAATAAATGTCCTTGGCCAAAAACTGGATGCTGAATAAACGCTCGATAAACGGCACTATCGTACCGATATTCAGCGCGATGATGATGCCCGCGATTGCACCGACTATGGTACCGATCAGGCCGATCAGGGCACCTTGCACAATAAATATGTACATGATGCTGCGCGGGCTGGCACCGAAAGTGCGCATGATGGCGATATCGGCGCGCTTGTCGGTGACTGCCATGACCAGGGTGGAAACGATATTGAAAGCGGCCACTGCGACGATAAGCGCCAGGATGATGAACATCACGCGCTTCTCCATCTGTACCGCGCGGAAAAAATTGGCATGCTGCTCTGTCCAGTCACTTATAAAATAGGTGCCCTTCGTATTGAGCTTGTTCCCCAATTGGCGCGCAATGGCCGGTGCCTGGAACAGGTCGTCAAGCTTGAGCCGCACACCCGACACATTGTCATTCATGCGATAAAGCTTGGCCGCATCGTCTATGTGGATCAGCGCCAGCCCGGCGTCGTATTCATACATCCCGACCTGGAACAGCCCCACGACCTTGAATTGCTTGATACGCGGCACGATCCCCGTGGGCGTGAACTGCCCCTGAGGCGCCAGTAGCACGACCTTGTCGCCGATCAGGACGCCCAGGTTCTGCGCCAGCTCCGCACCTAGGATGATGCCGAATTCGCCTGGTTTGAGATCAGCAAGTTCGCCGACCCGCATGTGCGCGCCCAGTTCTGCCACACCGTCTTCTTCCGCCGGCAATATGCCCCGCACGATTGCGCCCTGCACTGCCTGACCGTAAGACAGCATGCCCTGCGCCATGATATAGGGCGCCGCCGCCTGCACATGCGGCTCGTTTTTGACCTCCGCCACCAGCTTGGGCCAATCGCTCAATGTATTGTTTGGCCCGGTGATCTGCAGGTGCGACGCAACACCGAGGATGCGCACACGCAGCTCTTCCTGAAAGCCATTCATGACGGAAAGCACCACAATCAACGCGGCCACACCCAAGCCTATACCTATCATAGATGTAAGCGAAATGAACGAGATGAAGTGGTTGCGGCGCTTGGCCCGGGTATACCGCAGGCCGACGAAGAGCTCGAACGGAAGTGATTTAAACGAAATTGACATAGTGCGGAATTCTAGCAGGGTTGCCCAAATTTTCTGCAGGCATTCTGTTAAAATTGAATCATGTTTACCGGAATCATTCAGACCATCGGTCAGATCGAGCGCGTTACGCCGCTCACAAAAGACCAAGATATAAAATTATCCATAGCGGTGAACGGCCTCGACATGTCCGACGTGCAGGTAGGAGATAGCATCGCCGTCAATGGCATTTGTCTGACCGCAGTCAGCGTGACGAAAACCCATTTTGAAGTAGATGTCTCGCAGGAAACGTTGTCCTGCACCGTCGGCCTTGATGGCCCCCGCGCTGTCAATCTGGAGAAAGCGCTACGCCTTTCCGACCGGCTGGGCGGGCATCTGGTCAGCGGCCATGTTGATGGCATCGGGCAGATCGTGCGTTTTGAACCGGCGGGTGACTGCATGCTACTGGCAGTGCGCGCGCCACATGCGCTTTCTCGCTACATTGCAGTCAAGGGCTCGATCGCGATTGACGGCGTAAGCCTCACGGTCAACACCGTCGACAAGGACACCTTCAGCGTGAACCTGATTCCGCACACGCTGGAAATGACATCCCTGAAAAGCCTGGGCGTGGGCAGCCGGGTGAATCTCGAAATAGACCTGATCGCCCGCTACGTGCAGCGCATGGCGGACTGGGACAGAGACAACACGGGAGACAGCGCCTGATGAATTCCGGCTCAGACACATGCCCGATCAGCCCCACCACCGAGATTATCGAGGAGATGCGGCTCGGGCACATGGTGGTTCTTGTAGATGAGGAAGACCGCGAGAACGAAGGCGACCTGGTGCTCGCTGCGCAATTTGCCACACCGGAGCATATCAATTTCATGGCCAAGCATGGCCGCGGCCTGATTTGCCTGACGCTTACCGAGGCGCGTTGCCGCCAGCTCAACCTGCCGGCAATGGTGCAGAAAAACGGCAGCAGCCAGCGCACCAACTTCACCGTATCCATCGAGGCTGCAAAGGGCGTCACCACCGGCATCTCCGCGGCCGACCGGGCGCACACCATACAGGCCGCGGTAGCCAAGAATGCCGTGGCGCGCGATATTGTCAGCCCCGGCCACATCTTTCCGCTGGCTGCGCAGGATGGCGGCGTGCTGGTGCGTGCCGGTCATACCGAAGCTGGCTGCGACCTCGCTGCATTGGCTGGCGTAGAGCCGGCCGCGGTAATCTGCGAGATACTGAAGGATGATGGCAGCATGGCGCGGCTGCCCGATCTGATCGAATTTGCCGTACAGCACAACCTCAAGATAGGCAGCATCGCTGATCTTATCCACTATCGCAGTCAGACCGAAAGCCTGGTCGAACGCGCGGCTGAACGTACCATCACCACCCCTTATGGCACCATGCGCCTCATCGCATATGCCGACAAAACCGCCAACGAAACCCATCTGGCGCTGGTCAATGGCTCGCCATCGGCAGACAAGGAAGTGCTGGTGCGCGTACATGAACCGCTGTCGGTATTTGACCTGCTGGATAGCACCAGCCGTACTCACTCGTGGAATACACTGCAGGCAATGGAAGCCATACAGAAGGCAGATTGCGGCGTCATGGTATTGCTGCATCGCACCGAGAACGGCGCTGAACTAGTCAGCCGCATCCTCCACGCGGATGACCCCATCCGTCCCAGGCAGGATCTGCGCAATTACGGCATCGGCTCACAAATCCTGTTGGATCTGGGCGTGCGCAAAATGAAACTGCTGGCCACCCCCCGAAAAATGCCGAGCATGGTGGGCTTCGGACTGGAAGTCACCGGCTATATGGAAGCTCCGGGTTCTGACTAAGGCGGCCTATTTGAGTCAGCTACTTAACCCAGCCCACAACTTCATGATTTTGATGAAATAACTGCATAACCATATAATAAATATATGAGATAATAAGCCTCGTGGAAAATGTAAATCTTACAGGTCACTTCCTGATTGCGATGCCCGCCATGACCGATCCGTATTTTGCCAAGTCGCTTACTTTCATATGTGAACACAACAAAGACGGTGCCATGGGCGTGGTGATCAACCGCCCCATCGATATGACGCTGGATGCATTGTTCGAGCAGATCGACCTTGACCTCAATGACAATCCTATCGCCACCAAGTCTGTGCATTTTGGCGGCCCGGTACAAATCGATCGCGGCTTCGTATTACACAAACCCGCAGGTGAGTGGCAATCCACCATCGCCATCAATGGCGACACGGCGCTAACGACTTCAAAAGACATCCTGGAAGCGGTTGCCCATGGCAACGGCCCCGAAAAAATCCTGGTGACGCTAGGCTATGCCGGCTGGTCTGCGGGCCAACTCGAGCAGGAGATGGCCCATAATGCCTGGCTGTCAGTCAAGGCTGCCGATTCTGTCATTTTTGATTTACCCAGCGCGGACAAGCTTGATGCAGCGATGGGGCTGCTGGGCGTAGATTTTTCCCAGCTTTCCGAGGAGGCAGGCCACGCCTAAGCCATGACGCCAGCCTCTCCTGATCTCAAAACAAAAGGCCTCAACATCCCGGACAACACTCCCCAGACTGGCGAATCCAGCCAGCCGTTCAAACCAAAGACTCTCCCGCTAGGCACTGTACTGGCGTTCGACTTTGGCGAGAAGCGTATCGGCGTCGCTGTCGGCGAAAGCATGCTCGGCATCGCCCACCCGCTCATCACCATCGAATCCGAAATCAACGATGAGCGTTTTCGTATCATTACCGA
>CAZBSR010000027.1:0-12832 GCA_964494575.1 uncultured Methylophilaceae bacterium
AATTTTAGCTGCCAGCTATCGATATTGGCCATTGCCAGAGGGTAGAACAGCAGTATGCCTATCCCGGTGACCAGTAAAAATGCGCCGCTCAGCGTAATGGCCGCCATGTGGCTGCTGAAGCCTGCCAACACCATTCTTTTTTCCAGTGGTGCCAGCATATAGTAAAGAATCAGTGCAAGGAAAAACGGTACGACCAGCCACAGGATGGTTTTAAATATAAGTAACAGCAGGCAGGTGGCGGCGATGATGCCCGCCCATGTCACGGGCCCGGGAATGTCACGTACGACGGGTAAGCCAGGGGATATGCCAGTAACATCAATCTGCCGGGTAGCGTTGCGCAGGCTGCAATGCTGTGCGATTTTCTCTGCGATTTCCGGGTGTGTTTGCAGCAGGCGCAGGAAATCTTCTCGAAACAATACAGCCATCACGCAATCTTCGGTGGCACGGGTCTGTGCTATGCGGGGGGCGTCCTCAAGCAGGGCGCGCTCACCGAAAAATTGCCCGGGTCCCACTTCGGCAATGGTGACGGACTTGGGTTTGGAGCCGGTGAGTACCTGGCGCTTGATCTGCACTTTGCCGGAAAGCACGAAATAGATGGCCTGGCCTTCTTCGTTCTGGTCGAAAATGATTTCATCGCGGAGATAGCTGCGCTGGTGCAATAGGTCATCAAGTGTATGCAGCTCGTGCGTGCTTAACCCGGAAAATAAAGGCACATCACGCAACACCGTCAGGTGGGCGGGTTCGGCGCTCCGATGAAAATAACGCAATAACATGGTTATTCTTTATTTTTATGAGAATTAAGTTGATTAAAGTAATCTTAATCTAATAATGCTTTAAATACATGCGGCGGCGGAATTAAATCACCTGATTTACTCATGAATATACAAAGACTTATTAAAGCA
Source organism: uncultured Methylophilaceae bacterium (assembly GCA_964494575.1). Lineage (GTDB taxonomy): Bacteria > Pseudomonadota > Gammaproteobacteria > Burkholderiales > Methylophilaceae > JBCKUK01. Next base: position 903 of record CAZBSR010000027.1, read on the forward strand.
TTCCTGATCGCAGGCTATATGCTGGCATCTCTAGCCAGTCATGCAGAGCCCATGGATGGCGACGAGGAGATCATCGCTCATGAGCCTCCCGTGGTGCGGCCGATGCTGGAGCGCGCATTGGCGCTTGAAAAGAACATCTTTACCCTGAATAGCCAGTGGCAGGCCGCCGTTGCCTATTGCGAGGCGTCGCGCCTGGGTAGCGCCGAAGCGCAATATCGTTTGGGAATGCTATACGCTTTTGGTAAAGGTGTGCCGGAAGACCGGGCACTGGCGGCATCCCTGTTTTCGCTGGCAAGTTCGCAAGGCCACTATGCCGCGCAGAACATGCTGGAGACTATCCAGATAAGCACTACACAACTGCCGCCGTGTGTGATGGGCGATGTGTTGCCTGAAAAGGGCTCGGCACGCGCCATCGCCGGCAGTATCGAGCGGCAGATCGCATCATTGCCGGAAAATAAACGCTGGGTGGTTGCGCTGGTGGACACCCTGTCCGGCTGGTATCAGATCGACCCAAGGCTGGCGCTATCCATTATCAGCGTCGAATCCAATTTCGAGACCGGGGCAAAATCGCCTAAGGCCGCGATGGGTCTGATGCAACTCATTCCCGATACGGCGGAACGCTTCAATGTGAATAATGCCTACAATGCCACGCAGAATATCAAGGGCGGACTGGCCTACCTGCGCTGGCTGCTGGCCTACTTTGAAGGGGATGTAAAGCTGGCCGTGGCTGCTTATAATGCCGGGGAGGGCGCGGTTAACCAGTATAAGGGTGTGCCGCCTTATGCAGAGACTCGCCAGTATGTGAAGCGCGTGATGAAGCTGTATCAGCATCCGACACACCCTTTCGATGAAAAAATTACCCAGCCGTCGCCCATGCTCAAAAAAGGATGAATGCCCGAGATTATGCACCAGCTAACACACCAGATATCTGTTAAAACCAATGGCCGCCGCCTGTATGACATCACGCCCGAAGTATGTTCGTGGGCAAAAGATGGCGCCATGACAACAGGCGTATTGACGCTGTACATCCAGCACACATCGGCCAGCCTGCTGATTAACGAGAATTATGATTCGGATGTGCTAGTGGATATGGATGCCTTCTTTGCCCGCTTGGTACCGGATGGCGATGCGCTATTCATCCATACTGTGGAAGGCCCGGACGATATGCCGGCCCATGTGCGATCTGCCCTGACGCAAACCAGTATTTCAATCCCGCTGATTGATGGCCAACTGGCTCTGGGGCAATGGCAGGGAATTTTCCTGTATGAACACCGGCTGGCTCCCTACACGCGTCGTGTCTTATTGCACTTGATCGGCGAGTGAATTAAAACCAAAAGGTAAGCGGCTCTTTTGCAATTCCGGCTGACGTTATCTCACTTTACTTAACTTGCTTCACTTCACCACGCTCCAACTCAGCGGATCGAAGGGTTTGCTCTGGCGGCGTAATTCGTAATAAAGGCCGGAAGACTCATTGCCGCCGGTGTTGCCTACCGTGGCGACTGTGTCGCCGCCCTTGACGTCGTCGCCTTCCTTTTTCAACAGGGACTGGTTGTTGCCATACAAGCTCATATAACCGTCACCGTGATCCACGATCAGCAGGTTGCCGAAGCCGCGCAGCCAGTCAGCAAAAACCACGCGGCCACTGGCCACAGCCTTGACTTCGCTGCCTTCGCTGGACCTGATGAATAGCCCTTTCCAGGAGACGCCGGTATCTTCGCGCGTAGACCCGAAACGATTGGAGATATCGCCGCGTACCGGAAGATTCAGCTTACCGCGCAATGAGGCAAAATTGCCCCCATCGTAATTGTTGGTGGGTAGCGCTTCATTCCGCGCAATAGTCTTGGGCGTCGTATTCTTTTCGTCCGCGGTTTTAGCCTTGTTGCGCTGTGGTTTTGGCTTGGCGGCAATGCGCGCCAGCCGCTCGACCAGTTGCGATAAACGTTTTTCATCGCGCTTGAGCTTGCTGATCTCGCCGCGCTGCGCCGCGATTTTTGCCGAGAGTTTGTTTAAAACCTTGTTGCGTTCATTTTTCTGTTGCTGTAATTCGCGGCGCTCCTGCTCCTGCTCGGCTTTGAGCGCCGTGATTTCCTTTAAGGTGTTGGCAGTTTGCTCGTTGAGCCTGGCAACCTTGCCGAGATTGCGCTGCATCGATTCTATGAGCTTGGCGCGCGCCCGTGCTACATATGAATAATAGTGCAGCTCGCGGGAAATCGCGCCCGGGTCCTGCTGCTGCAATACTATTTGCAGATAGCTCTGTTGCCCATGCAGATATTGCTGATAGATCTGTGAGCCGAGTAGTTGTTGCTGTTGCTGTAAGGTGGTTTCCAGGCTGGATTTCTCCTGCTGCAGGCTCTGCAGGGAGCTCTGGTTTTTCTGCTGCTGCTGCCTGATCTCGTATAGCTTGCGGTTGGCTTCACTAATCGCCTGCTCGCTTTGCTTGAGCTCATCCGAAACTTCGGCGTGAGCCTCTTTCGAGGTATCCAGCTCTTTATTCAAGGACTCGATGCGCTCGTGCAACTGGTCGAGTTTTTGTTTGGATGCTTCGGATTTGGCCCCGGCCCAGGCATGTTGAAGCGACAGTGCGGTTAGCATTGCCAGGCACGCCACGGCGCGCAATGCCGACGTGCTGTTTAGCATTGATTTACCACTGGTCAAATATGGGTTTAAGCATGGCCATTCGAGTTCGCGCCGGTAAATTCGACCAGCGCATGGCCGGTCATTTCTGCCGGCTGCGGCAGATTCATCATCTTCAGTAGCGTAGGCGCCAGATCAGACAAGGAGCCGGTCTCTGCCAGCCGTGCAGGACGCCCAACATAAAGCAGCGGCACCAAGTTGGTGGTGTGTTGCGTGTGCGGCTGATGATTAATGCTGTCATAAATAAGCTCCGCATTGCCGTGATCGGCCGTAATGAGGACTTCCCCGCCTATGGATTGCATCGCCTTCACTACCCTGCCTATGCACGTATCTACGGTTTCAATGGCCTTGATGGTGGCCTGCAGGTTACCGGTATGGCCGACCATGTCGGGGTTGGCGTAGTTGCAGATGATGGCATTGTATTTTTTGCTGAGGATGGCTTCTTCCAGCTTGTCAGTCACCTCGAATGCGCTCATCTCAGGTTGCAGATCGTAGGTGGCCACATGTGGCGAGGGCACCAGGATGCGATCCTCTCCCGGGAATATAAGCTCTTCGCCGCCGTTAAAGAAAAAAGTCACATGCGGATATTTCTCTGTTTCGGCGATACGCAACTGTGTCAGGCCCAGATTGCTCAAATACTCGCCAAAACAATTCTTTATGCTTTCCGGGGGAAAAACCACCTGCGCGTCTTTCTCGTTCTTGTCATACATGGTGAGCGTGTAGTAGCCGCCCAGCTTGGGCACATGGCGACGATGGAAGCCCTCGAAGGTGGGTTCCAGGAAGGCGTGCGTTAGCTGTCTTGCACGGTCGGAGCGGAAGTTCATGTAGACGATCACATCGCCATCCTGCACACGCACTGGCTGTTCGCCCGGCTTGATAATGGCGGTGGCTTTGACGAATTCGTCATTTTCATCACGGGCATAAGCTGCCTTGAGCGCTTCCAGCGCGCTGGCGGAAGTGAATTCGCCGATGCCTTCTGCAATGAGGTTGTAAGCGGCCTCTACGCGCGGCCAGCGTTTATCGCGGTCCATTGCATAGTAGCGGCCGATAATGGATGCGATCTTTCCGGTACCAAGCTCGGCGCATTTGGTCTCAAGGGCGAGAATATAAGGCTCCGCGCTACGGGGAGGCGTATCGCGACCATCGAGGAATGCGTGGACATACACATGTTCAAGGCCATTACGCGCGGCCATTTCAAGCATGGCGTGGATATGTTCCTGATGACTATGTACGCCACCGTCAGAAAGCAGGCCAAATATATGCAGGGCTTTATCGGTATTCTTGGCAGTATTGACCGCTTCGAGCAAAGCCGGATTTTCAAAAAAGCTGCCGCTCAGGATTGCATGATTGATGCGCTCGAATTCCTGATACACGACGCGGCCGGCACCGATGTTAAGATGACCGACTTCGGAGTTGCCCATCTGGCCGTCAGGCAGGCCGACGAAACTTTCCGAGGCGTTGATCAGGGTATGCTGCTGTTCACGCCAAAGCCTGTCCCAATTGGGTTTTTTCGCCTGTGCGATAGCGTTGTTGGCGTCATCCTCGCTATGGCCGAAACCATCCAGTATTACTAGTAGTACGGGGGTCATTTTTGTATGAGTGCCTGAGAATCGCGTTAATGAAGTCATTGTATTATATTTTTGCTGCATAATTCAGGTGCAAGGCGTGCAAGACATGGCACCTTGCATTCTTTGACTTTGCCCCCCATATTAAATTCCAGTTTTGGGATGGATCATTTTTATAACTGATGTGAAAGAAGGTATTCGTGAAATTCTTGTCGGAAAACGTATTGTTGATCGGGCTGTTTCTTGGCTCCGGGTTCATGTTGCTGTGGCCCATGCTGAAGCGTGGCGCAGGCGGTGTTTCCAGCGTCAGCCCCAGTGAAGCCGTAGTGCTGATCAATCGCTCCAATGCCGTTGTGCTTGATGTACGCGACGATGCCGAGTTTGCCGGCGGCCATATTACCGATGCCAGGCATATCCCATTGGCCCAGCTTCCCGACCGCCTCAAGGAACTGCAAAAATTCAAAGACAAGTCCATCCTGGTGAATTGCCAGGCAGGGATGCGCTCGGCCAAGGCTTGCGATATTTTGCGCAAGAATGGTTTTACCCAGGTACACAATTTGCAGGGCGGCCTCAATGCCTGGATGCAGGCAAAACTGCCGGTGGTGAAGGCCTGAAAATGCCTAATATCGTGATGTACACCACGGCTACCTGTCCTTTTTGCATCAATGCAGAGCGGCTTTTGCTAAGCAAGGGTGTGAAAAATATCGACAAGATCCGCGTGGATCTGATGCCTGAGCAGCGCCTCGAGATGATGGAAAAGACTGGCCGCAGAACCGTGCCGCAGATTTATATCGATGAGCGCCATATCGGCGGTTTTGAAGAGTTGCGCGCGCTGGATATGGCGGGCAATCTGGATGAGCTACTGACAGGCTGAGATGATAGGTATGCTGCGGGGTGCTGCTTATTTAAAAACGCGGCATAAGCAGATAGAATGCTTGCTTTAAATCGTTGTTATCAGAAACCTGACGACATGTTTCAACACAGCATAGCTTCCAGCTTGCTTAACTAGGAAAAATCATGGCAGAAGAACAGCAAGCGGCTGAGTCAAATCAGCAACCCGGCTTCAGTATCGAAAAAATTTACGTAAAGGATTTGTCCCTGGAGAGCCCGAATGCGCCGGCAGTCTTTATGCAGCGCGAAACGCCTCAGGTGGGTGTCGAGTTAAGTAATTCGGCAACAAAGCTTGATGAAGGCGTTTATGAAATAGTGCTGACAGTGACAGTCACCTCAAAAATAGAAGACAAGACTGTCTTCCTGGTCGAGGTTGCGCAAGCCGGGATTTTCCAGCTACGCAATATCCCGCAAGAGAATCTTGAGATGATCGCCAGCGTTACCTGCCCGAATATTCTTTTCCCTTATGCCAGAGAAACCGTATCTGACTTGATCACCCGCGGCGGATTCCCGCCGGTATTGCTCACCCCGATCAATTTCGAGGCGCTCTATGCCCAGCAAAAGCAGCAGGCTGCTACTCCCGCTGTAGGCGCTGATGCAACAACCCATTAAACGCGCCATCCTGATGGGCATGCTGCTTATGCTGCCCACTGTTGCTTCTGCGCTGGATTACCGTTCGGTGGCTGTGCCCCGGGCGGTGCTGTTTGATGCGCCGTCCGCGCAAGGCAAAAAACTATTTGTCATTGGCCAGGGCTACCCAGTGGAAGTGATTGTCGACCTGGGCGAGTGGCTGAAGGTGCGCGACAATCAGGGCGGGCTGTCATGGATCGAGGCCAAGCAGCTGGCAAGCAAGCGTACTGTGCTGGTCACTGTTAACCAGGCCGATATCCGGCAATCCGCGGATGCGGCATCTACCCTGGTTTGCCGCGTGGAAAAAGATGTCGTGCTGGATGTGCTGGAACCTGTAGCCAATGGCTGGGTAAAGGTCAGGCATCGCGATGGCCTGGTCGGCTACATCCCTTCCACTTCCGTCTGGGGCTTATGAAAGTCGCTGTATTAGGTGCCGGTGCCTGGGGTACTGCGCTTGCGATGCAGGCTAGCCGTCGGCATTCGGTCAGCTTGTGGACGCGAAATCAAGCGCATGTTTCTGCAATGCGTGAAACGCGCGCCAATCATCAATATCTTGGTGATTATTCATTTAACGATAATCTGCAACTGGAAGACGATTTTGACGCCGCACTCGAAGGCGCCGACCTGGTAATTTCGGCCGTGCCGACTGCCGGGTTTCGCGATACTCTCACGGCCATCAAACGCCACGGCGATAAAGCTCCCTTGCTATGGGCTTCAAAAGGATTGGAAAGCGGCACCGCGAAACTGCCACACGAGGTGGCGCAAGAGGTGCTGGCTGCGGAATCGGGCAAAAGATATTTGTGGGGCGCGCTTTCAGGCCCGAGTTTTGCCGCCGAGCTGGCGCGCGACCTGCCTACTGCAGCCACCATTGCCTCCCCGGATAAAGATTTTGCCCGCGAAGCGGCAGCAATGTTGCATGGTGGAAATTTCAGGGTATATACCAGTACGGACGTTATCGGCGTGTCGGTCGGCGGTGCACTCAAGAATGTAATGGCAATCGCCGCTGGCATCAGTGACGGCATGCGGTTCGGCAGCAATGCGCGCGCCGCCCTGATTACGCGAGGCCTGGCCGAAATCACACGGTTCGGTATGGCCCTGAGCGGAAAACGCGAAACCTTTATGGGTCTGACTGGCGCAGGAGATCTGGTGCTGACCTGTACGGGCGAGTATTCGCGCAACCGGGAAGTGGGCCTGCGTCTGGCAAAAGGGCAGACCCTGGATGAGATATTGCATAGCCTGGGTCACGTGGCAGAGGGCGTATATACGGCACGCGAGGTATTGAAAAGGGCTGGTGAGCTCGGTGTCGAAATGCCGATTACCTGCGAGGTCGATCAAGTGCTGTCCCACGGACGCTCGCCCGGCATGGCGGTTGAAAATCTGCTGCGTCGCGAACAAAAATCCGAAGCCAGCTAAGTAATACTCCTTCTACAGGCCGCCCTCAAAGCCATTCTGGCGCCAGGCTTCATAAACCAGTATGGCAACCGTATTGGATATATTCAGGCTGCGGCTCTCTGGCCTCATTGGTAATCTAAGCTTTGTTTCCGGCGTAAATTCTTCCAGTATTTCAGGTGGCAGCCCACGCGTCTCCGGGCCGAATACAAAGACATCCTGCGGCAAAAACTTGACATCAGCATGGCTGGTGCTGCCTTTGGTGGTGATGGCGAACATGCGCCGTCCGGTAAGCGCCTCGCGGCAGCTTCGCCAGTCTTCGTGAACATTTAACGTGGCGAACTCATGATAGTCCAGCCCTGCGCGTTTCAATTGCTTGTCTTCCAGAGCAAACCCCAGGGGCTTCACCAGATGCAGCCTGGCGCCGGTATTGGCGCATAGGCGGATGATATTGCCGGTATTGGGCGGGATTTCAGGCTGGAATAAAACGATGTCAAACATAATCTCTGGCAATCAGTAAGGAAGGGTGCGGGCTACCAGCCAGCATTCTACATGGCTCGCCCCAGCTTTTTTGACTGTAGTTGCCAATGCATTCAGGCTGGCGCCGGCTGTCATGACATCGTCCACCAGCGCGATGTGCAGGCCATCAAGCCTGGTTTGGCAATCAAAAGCACCCCGCATATTCTTGACCCGTTCTTTCATCGGCAGGCTGACTTGCGGCGGCGAGTGCTTGATCCTGCTACAAGACTTGCTATCCACTTCCAGTTTTAGTTTCTTGCCGACGACTCGTGCGATCTCAACGGCCTGGTTGAATCCGCGTTCTTGCAAGCGACTCCTGTGCAATGGCATGGGAATGAGAATGTCCGGCGCGGCGCGCATATTTGCAGAAGTGGGCGCCAGTGATTGCGCCATCAGTTCGCCAAATGTTTCAGCCATATTCAGTAAATGATTGTATTTGTAGCGTTGCAACATACTGTTCAGGGGGTACTCGTAGCGAAACATGGCATATGTAGCGTCGAATGCCGGAGGTGCTTGGAGGCAATGACCGCAGGGCAGGCCATCCATGGACGGCAGTGCGCATTGCGGACAATGTGCGGCTTTATGCCAAGGCAGGCTGTTGAGACAGGCTTCGCATAACCCAAACGCTTGTCCATTGCTTGCTGTACAAAGCATACAAGCCTGCCGAAACAACAATTGATTAATTTGTGACCAGTAGTTAATCAATTAAACAAATTTTCCCTGACAAGCTATAATTCATGCCTAATTAAGTCTGTAATAGCCATTGATACAGTCATACTATACAACGGCTTTATCGATAGCGGCCAACAACGCAATCAGACGGAAAATGGCAGGAAACAACAGGGAGACCCGATATGCTTGAGACTTTAACTGGATCGGCAAATGCAGCAGTAATCGATGACAGCGCACTCAGGCCCGGTGCCAGCAGGAAACGTGCGTCAGCAACTACGAGCGAGCCACGCTGGAGTGTGGCCGAGATTGTGGGCCTGTTCGAGCTGCCTTTCAGCGATTTGATTCATCGCGCGCAAACTGTCCATCGTGAAAATTTTGATCCGAATGCCGTGCAGGTCAGCACGCTGCTTTCGATTAAAACTGGCGGCTGCTCCGAAGACTGCGGTTATTGTCCGCAGGCAGCGCGTTATCACACCGATATCGAGGACCAGGATCTGATGGCGCTGGAAGAAGTGGTAGCAGCGGCCCAAGCGGCCAAGGATAGCGGGGCAACGCGCTTCTGCATGGGTGCGGCATGGCGCGGCCCCAAACAGCGCGACCTGGAACCGGTATTGAAGATGGTGGCGGCAGTCAAGGCCATGGGCCTCGAAAGCTGTGCCACACTTGGCATGCTCAAGGATGGTCAGGCCGAACAACTGAAGGAAGCCGGTCTGGATTATTACAACCATAATCTGGACACGGCCCCGGAATTCTATGGCGATGTCATCACCACGCGCACCTATCAGGATCGTCTGGATACATTGGACAGGGTGCGCGAAGCCGACATTCATGTATGTAGCGGCGGCATCATCGGCATGGGCGAGACGCGCAATCAGCGTGCCGGTTTGCTGGCACAACTGGCCAATATGGAACGCCCGCCGGAAAGCGTGCCTATCAATATGCTCACGCAGGTCGAAGGGACGCCATTGCATGGCATTGATGCGCTGGATCCGCTTGAGTTTGTGCGCACCATTGCCGCGGCACGCATCACCATGCCCGCCAGCTATGTGCGATTGTCCGCCGGCCGTCAGAGTATGTCCGAGGCCATACAGGCTCTTTGTTTTATCGCTGGTGCAAACTCCATCTTTTACGGTGAAAAACTGCTGACGACCGATAATCCGGAAGCAGCGGCGGATCGGGCATTATTCGCAAAACTTGGCATTAACCAGGCTTCGTCCCAGCGCTAAGTTTTATGCCTGAAAACTTGTCAGCCGGTTTACAGGACGAGCTAAAGCAACTTGCTGCGAGCGGCCTGCTACGTAAGCGCCGCCTGATATCCAGTTCGCAAGGAGCGTCTGTCAAGGCAGATGGCCGTGAAGTGCTTTCGTTCTGCAGCAATGATTATCTGGGCCTTGCCAATCATCCGGAACTCATTGCTGCCATGCAGGAAGCCGCGGCGAAATCCGGCGTAGGGAGCGGAGCCTCCCATCTGATTACCGGTCATCACCAGTACCACGAGCAGCTAGAAAAAGCCTTGGCTGCTTTCGTCAAAATGCCGGCCTCATTATTATTTTCGACTGGCTACATGGCCAATCTTGCGGTGGCAGGCACACTCGTCGGCCGCGGCGATGTGATATTCGCCGACAAGCTCAATCACGCCTCGCTCAATGATGCCGCCATGCTTTCCCGTGCAGAATTCAATCGCTTTCCGCATAACGACCTAGTCGCGCTGGAAGGCATGCTTAAAACCAGCAAGGCGCATCGCAAGCTGGTGATGGTTGATGCAGTATTTAGCATGGATGGGGATCTGGCTCCGGTGCCGGAACTGCTGGCATTGTGCAATCAGCACAATGCGTGGCTGCTGCTGGATGACGCGCATGGGTTCGGTGTGCTGGGCCATCAAGGCAGGGGGGTGTTGAGCCATTTTAATCTGGCTTCGCCGCGCATCATCTACATGGCGACTCTGGGTAAGGCTGTGGGAGTCTCCGGCGCTTTTGTTGCGGGAGAGGCTGCGCTGGTGGAATATCTGATACAGAAAGCGCGCACTTATATTTACACCACAGCGGCTCCGCCAGCGGTTGCGGCAACTGCGCTGGCAGCCCTGAAAATCGTCAGGCAGAGCGAAGCCAGGCGCAAGCACCTCCAGAACCTGATTGCCTATTTGAAGACAAACCTGAAGCTGGAAAAGTGGGAACTGGCCGAGTCATCAACCGCCATACAGCCGCTAATGATAGGCAGCAACGAAAGCGCTTTAGCGCTAAGTGAGTATTTGCTGACTTTGGGTATCCTGGTACCGGCGATACGTCCGCCGACCGTGCCGAATAATACAGCGCGGCTGCGTATTTCCTTATCGGCAGCGCATAGCCTTGATGACATTAAACGGCTGATCTCGGCCCTGCATAATGCAGAGAAAAAGATCAAGGCATGAGCCTATACATCGAACAGCAGGGCAGCTTTGACGCTACTCCGCATAACCTGGTCCTGATTCATGGCTGGGGCATGCATGGTGGCGTCTGGCAGCCGCTGGTCAAAAAGCTCTCTCAATATTTTTGCCTACATATTGTCGATCTGCCGGGCATGGGTTTCAGTACCCCGATCGAGCCCAGTCATTTGCATGCAGTGGCGGAAAAGGTGGCAGATTTCTTGCCGGCTAACGCCGATATTTGCGGCTGGTCCCTGGGCGGACAGGTTGCCATGCGCATCGCATTGCTGCAGCCGGATCGTGTCCGTCGCCTGGTGCTGGTGGGCGCCACGCCATGCTACGTGAATAGCTCGGAATATGACGATCGCGAAGACTGGCCTTATGGCGTCGATGCCGATGTGTTTTATGACTTTGCCGCACAGATCGGCAAGGATTACCGCGCAACCCTGATCAAGTTCCTGACATTGCAATGCATGGGCTCAAACGAGGCGCGCAACACCATCAAGCAATTGCGCCTTACCTTCGCCGAGCGCCCGGTGCCTACGCAAGGCACTTTGCAAAAGGCCTTGCGCATACTGCTAGACACTGACTTGCGGCCCGAGATTGCAAGTCTCAGGAGGCCAGCCCTGCTGATTCATGGGGATCGCGATACCTTGGTGCCGGTGCAGGCCGCGCACTGGCTCGCGCAGCATCTGCCATTCGGGCGCTTGCGTGTCATATCCGGCTCTTCCCATGCGCCGTTCCTGTCGCATCCCGATCAGTTTGTCGCCGCACTCGTCGAATTTCTTGAGCCCGCCAATACGCTTGCAGCCCCAGTGATACCACGCGCATGAGTGATGCCTACCATCTGGATAAGGCCAGGATTCGCGCGTCTTTCGATCGTGCGGCACTGACGTATGACGCTGCAGCCGTGCTGCAGGCTGAAGTGCGTACACGTATGCTTGAGCGCCTGGACTTTGTAAAGGTTGCCCCGCAAGCCATACTGGATGCGGGTTGTGGCACAGGCCGCGTCAGTACTGCCTTGGCGGGGAGGTTTAACAATAGCCGTATCGTCTCCCTGGACATTGCCATGGGAATGCTGCGGAAGGTGCGGGCAAGCCAGCCTGTGGCCCAGGCGATCAAGCGCATATTCGGCTTGTCGCGGCAGAGTCTGCTTTGCGGCGATATCGAGAATCTTCCACTGGCAGATAGCAGCGTCGGGTTGGTGTGGTCTAGCCTCGCGCTGCAGT
>CAZBSR010000028.1:0-10264 GCA_964494575.1 uncultured Methylophilaceae bacterium
GGCGGGACTCCAGCTTGGTCATGCTTACCTGATATTTGGCAAGTGGACCCAGCAGTTCAACCATCGCGCCCGGCGTGTTTCTGGCCGACATCACCAGCGAGGTCTTATCCTTGCCCGATGGCGCCACATCATGCGTTGCCAGCACCAGGAAACGCGTAGTGTTCTTGGGATCGTCTTCAACATTGTCTGCAAGAATATTCAGGTCGAACAGCTCCGCCGCCCGCCGGCTGGCGATTGCTGCTACGGACCTCGATCCATCTTCAGCTGCCATCTTCGCAGCTTCTGAATTGCTCACCACCGCTTGCCTGTTAGCATTTGGCAGGTTTTTATTCAGCCAGTCATGGCATTGGGACAGCGACTGGGAGTGAGAATAAACAGTCTTGATCTGGCTGATATCAATTTTGGATATCAGGTTATGGTGCACCGGCAATTCAATCTCGCCGCAGATATTAAGGCTGGTCGCCATCAGCAGATCTAGGGTGCGGCCGATTGCACCTTCGGTAGAATTTTCCACCGGCACCACGCCATAATCGACCTTACCTAACTCCACCATGCGGAATACTTCATCGATCGAACTGCACTGCACCGGCGCGGACAATCCGCCAAACTGCTTATTGGCAGCCTCTTCGCTGAATGTGCCTAGCGGCCCCAGGAATGCGACTGACAGCTCTTTTTCCAGGGCCCGACAGTTGGACATCACACTACGGAAAATAGCGGTTATCGCTTCGCCAGAAAGCGGCCCGGAATTGTTTTCCAGCAACCGGCGCAGCACACTGGCTTCGCGTTCGGGGCGATAGACATGGCCTCCGCCTTTCAGGTTGCCGATTTCGCGTGCATGTGCCGCACGCTGGTTGACCAGCTTGAGCAACTGCTCATCGATAGCATCAATGCTTTCGCGTTGTTTTTTTAACAGATCGTCCATAAGCAATCGTCCTGGTTACGCATGCACCCGCTCAAAGTGTTGCATGAACTCTACCAGAGTCTGCACACCTTCAAGCGGCATCGCGTTATATACAGAAGCTCGCATACCGCCTATCAGTTTATGACCCTTCAGTTGCAGCAACCCGTTTTCCTGCGCCTGCTTCAGGAACGCCGCATCCAGGGCATTATCCCTGAGCGTGAACGGGATATTCATGCGTGAACGATTTTCCTGAACAATCGGATTGCTGTAAAAATCGCTCGCATCAATGCAATCATAAATCAGGCTGGATTTACGGATATTAATTTTTTCCATCTCGGCCACCCCGCCTTTGGCCTTCAACCACTTGAACACCAGCCCTGCGATATAGATGGCATATGTCGGCGGGGTGTTATACATGGAACCATTATCGGCATGAATTTTGTAATCAAACATCGTGGGCGTGCCGGGAATAGTTTCGCCGATCAGGTCTTCACGCACCAGCGCGATGGTCAATCCTGCGGGGCCTATGTTCTTTTGCGCGCCGGCATAAATCACGCCATAGCTGCTTACATCTATCGGCCTGGACAGGATGTGTGAGGACATATCGGCCACCAGCGGCACATTACCGGTTTCAGGCGTGGAAAATATCTCCACCCCACCTATGGTTTCATTCGATGTGTAATGCACATAGGCTGCCTCCGGATTGAGATTCCATGCGCTTTGTGGCGGGGCATAGGTAAAATTCCTGTCAGCCGAACTGGCCGCAACATTCACCTCGCAATACCTTCGTGCCTCAATAATCGCCTTTTCCGACCACAAGCCGGTATTGACATAGTCTGCAGCCTGCTTGCCGCGCAACAGGTTCATAGGAACCATGGTGAACTGACTATGCGCACCTCCCTGCAAAAACAGCACCTTGTAGTTGTCCGGGACAGCCAGCAGCTCGCGTAAATCGGCTTCAGTCTCCGCCGCAATACCCATGAATTCCTTGCCGCGGTGGCTCATTTCCATCACCGACATGCCACTGGCATGCCAATTCACCATCTCGTCGCGCGCCTGGGCCAGAACCTCTGTTGGCAATACGGCAGGGCCGGCAGAGAAATTATAGATTTGCGTCATCGCCTGTGGCCTATTCTTCCTCTGTACTTGGCAGATCGTCAGTTTCGACGACTTTTTCCAGGCCCGACAGTTTTTCGCCCTCCCCGAGGTTGATCAGGGTAACGCCCTGTGTAGCCCGGCCAAGCTCACGGATCTCTTTAACACGGGTGCGGATCAGCACACCGCCGGTGGTGATCAGCATGATTTCGTCCTCATCATTGACCAGCCTGGCCACGACCACTACACCGTTGCGCTCACTGGTAGCAATCGCTTTGACACCCTGTGTGCCACGGCCTGAATGGCGGAATTCTGAAAGTACGGTACGTTTGCCGTAGCCATTTTCAGTCGCCACCAGCACAGTCTGCTTGTCATCTGCGGCAATCAGCAACGAAATCACCTGCTGCTTGGCCTGCATCTTCATGCCGCGCACACCACGGGTATTCCGGCCCATAGACCTTACGTCCTCTTCATCAAACCACACGGCTTTGCCGTTATCGGATACCAGTACGATATCGCTGGCGCCATCGGTGATTTCTGCACCAATCAGGTAGTCGCCATCATCAAGATTGATGGCAATGATGCCGGATTTACGCGGATTGGAGAATTCGTTCAGCGCCGTTTTCTTGACCGTTCCCTTGGCCGTAGCCATGAAAATAAAATGATGTTCGTCGAATTCTTTCACCGGCAGAATGGCGTTGATCTTTTCACCTTCCTCCAACGGGAACAGGTTCACGATAGGCTTGCCGCGGCTGATACGGCTGCCCTGCGGCACTTCATAGACCTTGAGCCAATACACGCGGCCACGGCTGGAGAAACAGAGGATGTAATCGTGCGTATTAGCAACGAACATCTTGTCGATAAAGTCATCTTCCTTGGTAGCTGTTGCCTGCTTGCCGCGGCCACCACGGCGCTGTGCACGATACTCATCCAGAGGCTGCGACTTGATGTAACCGGTGTGCGAGAGCGTCACCACGACATCGGTGGGCGTAATGAAGTCTTCTATCGAAAGGTCCTGCGCGTTATGCACGATCTCACTGCGTCGCTTGTCGCCAAACTGCTGGCGAATTGCGGCAAGCTCCTCACTGATCATCTGGGTCACCCGGCTAGGGGTTGCCAGGATATTCAGAAGATCGGCAATAACATCCATGACCTCCTTGTATTCGTTGACGATCTTGTCCTGCTCAAGCCCTGTCAGGCGTTGCAGACGCATCTGCAGGATTTCCTGCGCTTGTACATCAGATAGCCGGTAGCCGTTTGGCGTCAAGCCGAAATCAACCGACAGGCCTTCCGGACGCGAGGCTTCCATGGCCGCACGCCTCAGCATCTCTTCAACGACTGGCGATTTCCATACTTTTGCCATCAACTGAATCTTGGCTTCCGGCGGCGTCAGTGCGGCCTTGATCAGCGCGATCATTTCATCCACGTTCGCCAGTGCTACTGCGAGCCCTTCCAGCACATGCCCGCGTTCGCGTGCCTTGCGCAGTTCGAATACAGTGCGGCGCGTGATGACTTCGCGGCGATGGCGCAGGAAAGCCTCCAGCATCTGCTTGAGGTTGAGCAGGCGTGGCTGGCCATCCAGCAAGGCCACCATGTTCATGCCAAAAGTATCTTGTAACTGGGTCTGTTTGTAGAGGTTATTCAGGATGACTTCAGGCACTTCTCCGCGCTTGAGTTCGATCACCACGCGCATACCGGATTTGTCTGATTCGTCGCGCAGATCCGAAATGCCTTCAATCTTCTTCTCATGCACCAGCTCGGCGATTTTTTCGACGAACGTTTTTTTGTTAACCTGGTATGGCAACTCATCAACGATCAGTGCTTGCCTACTGCCTTTTTCCATATCCTCGACATGGGTGCGCCCGCGCATCACCACCCGGCCGCGGCCGGTACGATAGCCTTCCTTGACCCCAACGGTGCCATAGATAATGCCCGCTGTAGGAAAGTCCGGTGCCGGTATGATATCGATCAGCTCATCCACTGTCAGTTCAGGATTCTTGAGCAACGCAAGGCAGGCATCCACCACTTCATTCAGGTTATGCGGGGGGATATTGGTAGCCATACCCACAGCGATACCCGAGCTGCCATTCACCAGCAGATTGGGCAGGCGCGTCGGCATGATCAGCGGCTCATGTTCGGAGCCGTCGTAGTTAGGGCCGAAATCGACCGTTTCCTTATCAAGGTCAGCCAGCAATTCATGGGCGATCCTTGACATGCGGATTTCGGTATACCGCATGGCTGCAGCATTATCGCCGTCCACCGAGCCAAAGTTACCCTGCCCATCTACCAGCATGTAACGCAGCGAGAAATCCTGTGCCATACGTACGATGGTGTCATACACCGCGGTATCACCATGCGGGTGATATTTACCGATTACATCGCCGACGATACGCGCAGATTTCTTATACGGCTTATTCCAGTCATTGCTGAGTTCATGCATGGCAAAAAGTACTCGCCTGTGCACCGGCTTCAGGCCATCCCGTACATCGGGCAATGCTCTTCCCACGATTACGCTCATGGCGTAATCAAGGTACGATCGGCGCATCTCATCTTCAAGGCTGATAGGGAGTGTTTCTTTGGCGAACTGATCCATGTTTGGGGCTATCTTTTAAAATGGCTAAAGTGGCTTAAAGTCTAGGATTCTAGCACGATTAAGGGGTCAAAATCATGCCCACCCCTTCATTGGCTCCCAGACCGGATGAATCATCCTGAAACAGCGAAGTCATACATGCTTAATTGGTATTTCCAAATTTAATTAGAAATTTTAGCCGGGTTGATTTACTCTATCCAGCTGAAAGAATTTACTCGCAAACCAAGGAGATTTAACATGGCTGTACTCGTCGGAAAACCCGCCCCGGATTTCACTGCAGCAGCAGTGCTGGGCAACAACGATATCAAGGAAGATTTCAAGCTCTCTGCCCATATCAAAGGCAAGGCTGCGGTCGTTTTCTTCTGGCCGCTGGACTTCACTTTTGTTTGTCCGTCCGAACTGATTGCTTTTGATCATCGCCTGGAAGAATTCAAGAAACGCGGCGTCGAGGTAATTGGAGTATCCATCGATTCCCACTTCACTCACCTGGCATGGAAAAATACCCCGATTAATAACGGCGGCATCGGCAAAGTGGGCTACCCCATGGTCGCGGATATCAAGCACGAAATCGTCAAGGCCTATGACGTTGAAGCAGAGGGTGGCGTAGCTTATCGCGGCTCCTTCCTGATCGACAAGGCCGGCATAGTGCGCCACCAAGTCGTAAACGACCTGCCACTGGGCCGTGATATTGATGAGATGCTGCGCATGGTCGATGCACTGCAATTCTTTGAAGAGAATGGCGAAGTCTGCCCTGCAGGCTGGAAGAAGGGCAAAGCAGGCATGAATGCCTCACCTGAAGGTGTCGCCAAATATCTGGCCGAGAACGCGGCTGCATTGTAAACGCAGCCTGACGGATAGCAGCATAAAAAACGGGGCATTGCCCCGTTTTTTTATTTCTACATCTCGTTATTTACCCGGCTACTTGCCGCGACTGCCCACTGCTATCACCACTACGCCAGCCACAATGGCGATGATCCCCAATATATTAGGGATAGGAATGTTTTTCTCGGTTTCTGCTGTCGCTTTGAGTGAGCCTATCTGCAGTACCGTCTCTTCGGATGTATAGCTGAAGTTCTTGTAAACCAAGGCGGCAGCACCGAGCGCTATCAGTACCACACCTACAATCACGGATGATTTCATGGCTACTCTCCCTTTTTATGATATGAATAAATTATGGCTGTCAGTTAAACTTTTTACGTGCTTCCGTCACAGCTTTCTTGATGCTCTCCCAAGCCTCATCGCTGCCCTTTCTAAGCTCCTGCCAGGCTTCCCCTACAGACTCCTGGACTAGGGCCAGCCTGACTTTGGCTTCATCACGCTTCAGCTTCAGCGCCTCAACTTCAGTCTCATAAGTAACGTGCAAGTCCGCATTAGCTTGACGCAAGCGAGCCTCCAGCGCGTCAATTTCAGCACTCCACTCATCCAGCTGCGCTTTTAGTTTCTCTACATACTCATCTTTGTGGATCATCTTGTAACTCCTTTAAAAATCAATCCCAGATAAGACCAGCACTTATCACTATAGTGCAATTCTCTGCTCCTTTTGCTATCGCGCCAGAATCGCCAGATCGGCTTTCAGGTCGTCGATATGCTCAAGCCCCACGGCAATACGTATGAGACCCTCTCCAATGCCAGCCTGGGCACGCGCCTCAGCCGATACCCGGCTGTGCGTAGTGGTGGCAGGATGCGTGATAGTGCTTTTGGCATCGCCAAGATTGGCAGTAATCGAAATCATTTTTGTGGCGTCAATGAGTCGCCAAGCAGCTTCCTGACCGCCTTTTACATCAAACGACACAATCGCCCCGCCACTTTTCTGCTGCTTCATGGCCAATGCATGCTGTGGATGAGAGGCCAACCCAGGGTAATAGACGCGCGCTACACCGGGCTGCTGCTCTAGCCATTGCGCAAGCTCCAAAGAGCTTCGTGCATGGGCATCCATGCGCACATGCAGAGTCTCGAGGCCTTTAAGGAAAACCCAGGCATTGAAGGCGCTCATGGTCGGTCCCGCTGTACGCAGGAAACCATAAATCGGCTCAAGCACGTCTTTTTTGCCGAGTACCGCACCACCTAGGCAACGGCCTTGGCCATCAATGTACTTGGTCGCAGAGTGGATAATGATATCGGCACCAAAATCCAGTGGTTTTTGCAACGCAGGTGAGCAGAAACAATTATCGACAGCCAGCAAGGCTCCTGCTTTATGCGCGATAACAGCCAGCGCACTGATGTCGCACACTTCAGTGAGCGGGTTGGAGGGTGTCTCCACAAAGAACAGCTTGGTATTCGGGCGCACGGCTGCCTGCCACTCGGCGGGATCGGTCAGCGAAACGAATGTGGTTTCCAGGCCCCAGCGTTTGAGGATGTTGCTGAACAACTGTACCGAGGTGCCAAAAATGCTACGCGAGGCCACTACGTGATCGCCTGCCGAGCACAAACCCATGACGCAAGCCAGGATAGCGGACATGCCGGAAGAGGTGGCTACGCAGGTTTCAGCTCCTTCAAGCGCCGCCAACTTGTTCTGGAACATTGTGACGGTGGGGTTGGTAAAGCGCGAATAGATATTGCCCGGCTCCTTGCCGCCAAAGCGTGCTGCCGCTTGCGCTGCATTCTCGAAAACGAAACTGGAGGTAAGGAATATGGGCTCGGAATTCTCTCCGAACTGGGTATGCTCATTGCCCGCACGAACGCCCAGGGTCTCAGGTTGCCATTGATGTTTCGCCATATTCCACTCTCCTTGTTACAGTTAACGATCCGATAAAATCTATTCACTAAAATCCATTTAATCCGAGCTATGAATATAAAAATCCGGGCGTAAAAAAACCCATCCTAGCTTTTTGCTAAAACGGGTTCGCTATTTAATTAAAAGCCAATAAATAAAAACGCCTCGCTTTAGCTGAATTTATATTGCGCCCGCAAGCTGAAATACTCAAATCGGCGCAGAAAAAATACTACTCTAACTTGCCTCCTATGTCACCCCCTAAGTCGCGTTAGAAATTATATGGGAACTTGATTCCAACCGTCACGTCTGGCGCATCCGGTGTCACGCCCAAGCCTACGCTGCCGACCATTGAAAGTTTATTGGTCATGGCATATGTCACCCCGAAACTGAGTAATCCAGAATTGGCGCTACTACCAATGATTCGCGTACCATCAACGCGCGAATCCTGGGTAAAACGATGTGCATATGATGTACTTACGCTCATACGGTCATTCAGCGCAAAAGCAACACCACCCCCTACCTGAATCGAATCACCCAAATCAATTTCACCTGATACCGAACTACCTGGTACTGAACTAATATCATCAAACTTGCGGGTGAAATTATGTGCATAGCTGGCACTTGCGAACAGAATTGCCGGGTCCACCGTCTTCACAAAGGTCAAGCCTGAAGAGAGTGTCCAGACACCATTCCCTGTGGGCAAATCGTTGGGGATCGTTAAATTATTATTTGATGTCGGTACGATTTTGATACCATACGGATCCTTACCAGTAGGCGCTTTCACGCGCAGATTCCAGACGATATCCGGCAATTCGGCCGTCTCTTTGAATAAGCGGTAATAGACGCCCGCGCTTACATCTCCAATACCGCTTTCATTCACGTCTTCATCACTTAGCGCAGAAGCGCTACCGCCAACGCCTCCGGATTGGAAGGTTGAAGTCCGATAAAGGAATGGCGCATTAAAATCGAACTGTAGACGGTCCGTCATGCCATAACGTGCGGTTACATCAAACTGCCAGATATCCGACCTGACGCGGTCGAGGTTGATATTGCCGAGAAAAATAGCGTCAAGAGCAAGAAACCCGTTCACGATCAGGTCGCGACGGTCGGAATGGCTGTAGGTGAGGCCCGTTTCGAGCGTAAAAGTCTGGTTGAAAAGTGCGCCCTGCTCACGGTAAACCGCTTCTGCGCTCTTGGAAGCGGGAGCCTCCTTGATGACTTGTTCGTTGCTGTCTTGTGTTGCGGCTTGGGCTTCTGAGGAAGACTGGCTCGCCTCTCCCGATGACTGGGTGGTGTCCCCTGTAGTGGCAACAGTCTTGACCGCACGAGGTGCGTTTGTCCGTGCCCGATCTGATGCTTCCAGTTGCTGTAGCCTTGCTGAGATAGCTTGAAGAGCCGCGCCTTGGGATTCGTAACGCTGGTTCAAATCTCCCAGCTGTCGTCGGAGCTGCTCTACTTCGGATTTGTTTGAGGCATCGTCCGCCGCCCAGGAATAGGCCGGGGAACTAGAAATAATCGCTAATACAATACCACTCAGTACTATATTGTTCTTTTTCATTACGGCCCCCTTTGTGAGCAATAATTCAACGAGCAATAATTGAGCTTCATTTATTAACTAGTTCATTATTAAACGACTTATTATCATGAGTCAATGGCGAAATCGATAATTTTCATCGCTATATTATGAGCAATCCCTCTGATTAATAAGAGCATTCATAAATTGGGTATCCCTCTCAAGCTTTGTAGCGCGGTGGTTATGCCCGTTCCACTCAAGCCGGTAGCCATGCTCAGGCCAATATGCATGGTGATCTGGTTGTGAATCTGATTCAGATCCCCGCCAATACGCACTGCCTGCATCAGCCCCTGATCGCGGATCTGCTGTAGAACCTGCCCCTGACCTGGTACATCTACATTCAGGCCGATACTGTTGTGCCCCAGCGTGACCGTTGCAACCGTTCCATCGCTACCAGTTTGAGAGATCGAGCCCGCACTGCCTTGTGTGGCTGTAGCAATATAGCCGCCCTGCGAGCCGGAAAACTCGTCGACCTGCATGTTGATATCGTTACGGATATTATTGGTTCGCCCGGCCACCTGAATGCTTTGTGATACGCCCGAGATATTTGCCAGACCACCACCACCACTTACTGATGTGTTGCTTGCAGGATCTGTAGTGGCTTGACCCTGCACAATCGTTACCGTCGGAGCATAGTGGACTGTAGGGCTACCGCTGCTGAAATCTATATCGAGATTTGCGCCCGCTGTCACGAAGCTGCCGGTCGGGGTTTGCCACTGACTCACCATCTCGACCCCGAAATACATCACCTGGTTGTTGGCCGCAAACTTGCCACGCATATGGCCTAGGTCGGCATCGGAAACTTCCTGCATATTGTTGAACACCTCAATATCCGGAGGCAGGCCTGCCCTGGCTGTGGGGATAAGTGCCAGTGCTCCGGCAAGCGCAATAACTATCTGTCGGGTTTGTTTCCTTGCATTTTTCGAAGTTTGCCTAGATGCGATTTGTTTAGGCGCAGTAGATTCAGAATTGTGACGCCATTGCGCATGTTGTATTGAATTCATGGCTGAAATGTTCATTTTCGCCTCCTGAAAATTATTTACTAAATCCTTCTCCCGGTTTAATTAATATGGGTGATGTCCGAACAAGCAGCAGTCATTTACTGTCAGTCTTCAGATTCACCTCAGAACTCTCCATCATTTACCGGTAGAAACAATTCAAAGCTATAACCAATACTTCAACCCTCACGCAATGAAAATCAGAAACTGAGCATGTCAGCGCGAATGAACCCATAATCAAACAGTTCCGCGTCCGTGAGCGGCTTGAAAGTATTTTCCGTATTACGTGCCGTGATAGCGGGTTTGGGCTGCATCAGCACTGAGTCACGGTTAAACCCCTGCCCTATCACTGCAAACACGATGCCGTTCCAATCAGCATCAAATTCGGCGCGTT
>CAZBSR010000028.1:10364-12779 GCA_964494575.1 uncultured Methylophilaceae bacterium
TGCCCTATCACTGCAAACACGATGCCGTTCCAATCAGCATCAAATTCGGCGCGTTTCATGATGCGATTCCCCAATGCCGGGTCGGCGATATACACCTCCTCTGGCGTTGCTTTCTTGAGTACCACAAAATGCTTGTATCCCTTGTAATCAAGCAGAACAATAGTAGGAATGCGAATGCTCTCCAGCGTCCCTGGTACTACTTTGTAACCACGTCCTCGCATGCCCAGGCTTTCCACATAACGCTTGATATCCAGCATTGAAAATCCTTTCTGGCGCACCAACTCAAGGTCGCTGACTTTCATCATGCCTTCAATCACGTCACTTTCCGTAACGGGCCGGTTATATGCGTACTTCAGGATAGTAGCCAACGCTGCAGCGCCGCAACTGAAGTCGGTCTGCTGGGGAACCATCTCCACATACTTTGCATCACGCATACTGATCATATTTTTGCTGATGACGCCGCCGCCAGGCAGAACACCCCCAAACTGGATATCGGCCGCATATGCAGGCGCGGAAAGACAAGCTGTCATGAGCGCAAGCACCGCTACAGAATTCAAGCTGCGAGAGTTCAAAATACTATGGTGAAATATTTTTGAGTGGTTATTCATTGCGTTATCCGTGCCAGATAATAAGGGGTTCCGGCCGGGATCCCCGGCCGGAACAATCGTGCTTGGGCTTTGTAAGCCTTCACGAATTAACGGAATGTCTCACCGCCACCACCGCTACCTCCGCCAGGCGTAGTGCCGGCTTGTGTAGCAGCAATTGCTAGGCCGTTATATTGCTGGTTATTGGTCCCAGCTGCGATATTCACCCCAATATTGCCGGATGCATTTTGCAATGCATTGTCACCCAGATAGGCGGAATTGGTTGTAGCCAGGCTGACGTGATAGACAACAGGTAAATTGCCTGTAACTGTCCCGCTCAACACAATATCGCCCTGCTCGTTATAGCTGAAAGCACCACCATTGCTCAAATCGCCATTGGGGTTGCCATTGGCATCTAAACCGCTTGATTGTGGGCGATCAGAAGCATTCTGCACTTGGTTATCAACGTCAATGTGACCGGTATCGACACCGCTTGGATGAGGTAACGCACCATCCCAGGTATCCAGATATTGATCGCCGTTCTGATCAGAAATACCTGCATAGCTACCGGTGGCAGAAAATGCCAACGTGACAGGTACATTGGTAACTTCGTCAACTTGCTTGGGCGTATTTGTGGTTTCGTTACCAGCATTTACCTGATTAACAGTAACCGTTGCCGTAGACATGCGCGCCACCGCCACCGATGCTGCTAGGTCGTTCTTTTGCTGGTTACTGTCACCGGACGAAATATTGACCCCAATGTTGCCGGTTGCATTAGCTAACGCACTGCCGTTTAAGATAGATTGGTTTGTGTTACCGTAATTGCTGACAGTGTTATCCCGCACGTTTTGATTTGCGAAGATTTCAGCATCTGCAGAGCCAAACACAAAGCTCGCATCTGAGGCTGAAAGTGCTGCCGCATTGGCTTGCTGGTTGTTATCGCCAGCGGTGACGTTAACACCGATATTGCCCGAAGCATTATTCAGGGAATTACCGGTAACGACTGCAGAATTGGTTACTTCGTCATTTTCGACGTTGTTATTATTATTGACCTGCTGGTCGCTCACTATGGCAATTGAGCTGGAGTCAATAGGGATATACCCACCAACCCATACAAGCCCTCCCATATGAACATGGCTTTCAAGGGACACATCTTTACTGACACTAACGTCCCCACTTATAGTTACATCATCATCCTGTGCAAATGCCAGCGGCGAAGTGAACAAAGCAGCCACTGCCAACGCGAGAGATGTTTTTTTGAATGTTGATTTCATGATAACTCTCCTAAACGTGGTTAATTACAAGGTTAAGGCTTCGCGCCTAACTGTACTTCCAGCGCAAAGTTGTTGGCCGTGCTGTTGCCCGACCCCGCAGACTGGTTAACCTGAACAAGCCCGTGTGCTCCATTGAAAGCGCTATCACTGATTGATACCGCCTGATAGCCTTTGCTTGTTCCTGTTCCAGAAAACCCTGCGTTTGAGGTGGTAGCAGAGAGAACGCTTTCTGCCACCACTTCTTCAAAACCCACTGCAATTGCTGCACCATTGGCTTGCGAATTTCCTACGCCGCTAGCCTGGTTCACCGAAATCAAGCCTGAGCTATTCGCAAAGACATGATCTCCGATGAGCGCAGTTGAGACGTCTGGCAGAGTTGCCTGCCAAGGATTTGTCGTCTGGGTGCTAACAACCAACCCGATAGCCGGGCCATCGGCACCCCATGCCACTGCTGCTGCATTTGCCTGGGTATTTGAATCCCCTGCCGCCATGTTCACAGCAAAACGACCGCGAACATTGCTTAAAATATTTGCGTCTATCACGCTCTGTGTCACGTA
>CAZBSR010000029.1:0-12101 GCA_964494575.1 uncultured Methylophilaceae bacterium
GTGGTCTGGTGATAATCAACGCCGAGTGTGGATTTGAGATGCTGCTCAAGTGATGAGCAGCCCATCGCCTGGCAGGATTCCGCGCGGCAGACCTGCAGAATGTGCCGGCCTGGCGCATGCGTCCGGAAGTGGTGATAAAAGCTTACTACGCCATGCACCTCAGCCACAGACAGATTAAGCGCTTCGGAGATGCTGGCATAACTTTCCTCCGGGATAAATCCCAAGTCATCCTGTATGGCATGCAACAGAGGCAACAATCCGCCAGGAACGGCTTTATGCGCTTCAATGTAAGTCTCGATTTTCGTCAGAGTGCTTGATAACACAATATCTCCCGCGCCAGTGCAAATAACAACCTTGATTCTAAGCCTTTAATTGGCTATATACAATCCTGTATGCACATGGCTGGTGCGAGCTTAGAACAAAGGTGGCACACCTACAATTAGACGCTAGGGAAAGGATAAAGTTTACATGGCAAACATCGCCGAAATCCTGATTTCGCATACCTCGATTGCCAACCTCAGGGCATGGTGATATTGGATGTGATGCGGTTAGTTAAGGTAATTCTGGCGAGCTACATGAGCAGGCGCGCATTAATTATGCTGAAATAGCCGGAAGCTTTCACGTCTTTCGGCCGGGCGTTTGCCTTGCCAGATGAGGCTCCATTCGCTGCCGGGCTCGACTTTCACTCGGCCGCGTTCATCCTGAATCAGGTACAAATCACAGTCCAGGCGTTGCAGCGTTTCAAATGGCTGCGTGCGAATGCCGGTGTAGTAATGAAGCAAAGCTGCTTGAGAGCTGCCCAGGTTGCGGCTATTGACGCAAGCATATTCTGGGGGCATGGCTTTAGCCATGCTGGTTATTACGCTGCGGTAGCTTTTGGCAGAATCAATCCAGGGCAACCATAAGACCATCAGCAGGCTCCATACCATGGTGATACCTACTGCCCAGTCAGTGACTGCCGCACGGTTGGAATGCCGGGAGTTGTTGACGACCATCAGCCATGTGAGCGTGATTGAGAGTGCCGCAATGAGCGCCAACCACTGAAAATGGAGCAGGCTGGTCCCAGAAAGTACCTGCATGCGCTCATTAAGCTTGGCCGGCCAGCCCGACATCATCGCAATCCAGCCCAGCCAGATAAGGAAACCCATAGTGCCGAATAGCATTAGGCCGAACCAGTTGAGTAATCCGGCGGCGCCTCGCTTGAGTGTCTCGATGCTGCCACCGGCAAGCGCCGCCAGCGGCAGCAGTAAAGGCAGGGCGTAAATTTCACTACTATCGGCGCCGAAGCCAATGAGTACCAAGCTGACAATAAAGAAGGTGATGAGTAATTGAAATTTAGCCGTATTCAATACATAAGCCCGATAGCGCCATAGGCCCCAGAGAGCCAGCGGCAAGGCGGGCAGGGCATACCAGCCCAGGGTCCTCAGGAAGTAAACATGATTATGGTTATTGAAGCCTTGGAGACTGGATTGCCACCATGCATTGAATAACTGAGGCGCGGCCTGCCAGCACAAAACAGCCCAGCCGATCAGCCATGGGCTGGCAATAAGGATGCTCCACATCAGCACAATGGCGTAGCTTTTGCTGCGCCAGTTACTGAAAATCAATGGCAAGAGCAGAGCTGTTATAACGACGATGCCAGCGGGCAGCAGGCCGGTGGATAAAAAGCTGATGCCGATACTGCTGCCCAGCAACAAGCTGGCACGGTAAGGGCGGCGCTTAGCCAAGGCCAGTGCATACAATCCCATGGCACAACCGGCCAGCGCGGAAACTTCCGGCATGAGCAAATGAGCAGTCATGACCAGTCCGAGGGAACCTATAAAAACCAAAGTGGTTTGTCGGCCTGTACCCCGGCCCCAAAGTTCACGGCCGATCATGCCCACCATCAGCAGGGTAATAGCCATCCACAAGCCGGTAGCCAGGCGTGCGCTATCATGCATCGGTAATATTGGAGAAAGCAGTTTTGCCAGGCCGGCTGCGCCCAGATAATAGAGCGGCGGGTTTTCAATATTCGACTGACCGGCGGCAACTGGTGCCAGTAAGCCCTTACCCGATGTCATGGTTTTGACGATGCTGATGGTTAGTGATTCGTCCGGCTTCCAGGGATCATGGCCAATCAGCCCCAAGCAGATCCAGAATGCACACAACACAATAAGCAAACGCGTTTTAACCCGTTCGCCGATATGCGCGCGTGGTGTGGCCAGATTTGCCTGCCAGTCGTGCTCCAGTTCAAAAGCCATGCAGAATCAGCCTTGTCCATCCCTGGCGGCCTGCGCCACCTTGGGTGGGATACGGTCAATCAAACGCGGATCGAAGGGCTTGGGGATGATGTAATCCTTGCCAAAACTGAGAGCAGTCAAATTATAGGCTGCAAGGACCTCATCTGGAACAGGCTCACGGGCAAGCTCAGCCAGCGCCTTGGCTGCGGCGATCTGCATTTCAACGGTGATTTGTTTGGCGCGCGCATCCAGTGCGCCACGGAACAGGAATGGGAAGCACAGCGCATTATTGACCTGGTTCGGGAAGTCGGAACGCCCTGTTGCCATGAGTACATCGCTACGCACGGAATGGGCGATGGAAGGCAGGATTTCAGGGTCGGGATTAGCGAGGGCAAACACTATGGGATTTGGTGCCATAAGCTTGAGTAATTCCGGATCCAGGGCGTTAGCAGCTGATACACCAATGAATACATCAGTCCCTGGCATCACGTCAGCGAGTGTTTGCGCTTTGCTGTTAATGGCCAGATCGCGATTCATGTCATGCAAGTCATGACGGTCATGACGCAACACGCCATCCTTGTCCACCATGGTGACGTTGGTCGCTCCCATGGTTTTCAGTAGTCGCGCACAAGCGCAGCCCGCAGCGCCGGCGCCCAGAAATACGATTTTAACGGAAGGTAACGACTTGCCCTGCAGCTCTACAGCGTTTAGCAAGGCTGCAGCCACAATCACGGCCGTGCCGTGCTGATCGTCATGGAAAACAGGAATATCCAGGCGTTCCCGCAATTCTTTCTCGATGCGGAAACAATGCGGCGCTGCGATATCTTCAAGATTGATGCCGCCAAAAGTGGGTGAAATATTCACGACTGTTTCAATGAACGCCTCGACGCTGGGCGCCTTGATTTCTATGTCGAATACATCAATCCCGGCAAAACGCTTGAATAACACCGCTTTGCCTTCCATGACCGGTTTGCTGGCCAGCGCACCCATGTCACCCAAGCCCAGTACGGCGGTGCCATCTGTGATAACAGCTATCAGGTTGCCTTTGTTGGTGTACTTGTAGGCGTTAGACGGGTCGCGATTAATCTCGCGTACAGGCTCCGCTACGCCGGGCGTATAGGCAAGGGACAGGTCGTCCTGGGTGGTGCATGGCTTGCTGGATTCGACCGAAAGTTTTCCGGGGCGCGGATGCTCATGATAGGCCAAAGCACGCTGTTTAAGGGTATCGGTGGAGTAGTCCATGAGTATATTGGAGCCTAGAGACGGTTAATGAGTATTCTTATGTTGATTTCTTGGCATTACCTATTCTAGCGGTCAATAAGGTTTGATAGCTAGTTTGGAAAAAGAAAAGGCAGCGTGAGCTGCCTTTTGCGCAAAACAATCCAGCCAATTACATATTGTATTTTTGACGGAATTTTTCGACACGGCCTGCCGTATCCAAAATCTTTTGCTTGCCGGTATAGAACGGATGGCATTGTGAGCAGACTTCAACATTGAAGCTTTTGCCGGCTGTAGAGCGGGTGTTGAATTTGCTGCCGCAACTGCAGGTTACGGTAATTTCGGGGTAATTTGGATGGATATCGGTTTTCATACGGGTATCTCTTTCAAAAGCGGCCCAAGAGTCAATCTCGGAAAGTCGGCAATTATCAATTAAATCGAAAAATTAATCAACTGTTTATGGGGGGGAGGGGGGATCGACTCGGCAATCCTAATAAATCCAGAATTTTAGCCCCGACGCATGGAATCGAAGAAATCGGCGTTATTCTTGGTGGCCTTGATCTTGTCCAGCAGGAATTCCATCGCTTCAAGGTCATCCATTGGGTACAGCAATTTGCGCAGTACCCAGATCTTTTGCAGTATGTCCTTGTCGATCAACAATTCTTCGCGGCGTGTACCGGACTTGTTCACGTTAATTGCCGGATACAGGCGCTTTTCGGCCATACGGCGATCCAGATGGATTTCCATATTGCCGGTGCCCTTGAATTCTTCGTAAATCACATCGTCCATACGCGAGCCTGTATCAACCAGAGCGGTTGCGATGATGGTCAGCGATCCGCCTTCTTCGATATTCCTTGCTGCGCCAAAAAAGCGTTTAGGGCGCTGCAGTGCATTGGCATCAACACCGCCTGTCAGGACTTTGCCGGAGGCAGGAACAACAGTGTTGTAGGCACGTGCCAAGCGAGTAATGGAGTCGAGCAGGATGACCACATCTTTCTTGTGTTCAACCAGGCGCTTAGCTTTTTCCAGTACCATTTCAGCTACCTGTACATGACGTGTGGCCGGCTCATCGAAAGTCGAAGCTACGACCTCGCCTTTAACCGAGCGCGTCATTTCTGTCACTTCTTCCGGGCGCTCGTCTATCAATAATACGATCAGGCTCACATCCGGGTGATTGGCGGTGATGGCGTGTGCGATATGCTGCATCATGACTGTTTTGCCGCTTTTGGGGCTGGCTACCAGCAAGCCGCGCTGGCCCCTGCCGATTGGCGCAATCATGTCGATGACGCGGCCGGTGATGTTTTCTTCTCCGCGGATATCGCGTTCAAGAATTAGCGGGACTGTAGGGAATAATGGGGTGAGGTTTTCGAACAGGATCTTGTTTTTGGTATTTTCGGGCGATTCGCCATTGACGCTATCAACCTTTACCAGGGCGAAATAACGTTCGCCTTCTTTTGGAGTTCTGATTTCCCCCTGGATGGTGTCGCCGGTATGCAGGTTGAAACGCCGGATCTGGGAGGGCGAAACATAAATATCATCCGGTCCTGCGAGATATGAAGTGTCGGGGGAGCGCAGAAATCCAAAACCGTCTTGCAATACCTCCAGCGTACCATCACCAAAAATGCTATCGCCCTTTTTCGCTGTATTTTTGAGCAAGGCAAAAATCAGATCCTGCTTACGTATGCGGCTGGCGCCCTCAATTTCATTGGCGATTGCCATATCGACAAGTTCGGTTACAGGCAGATGTTTGAGATCAGATAGATGCATAAAGAGAGGCTCGTTGGCGATGGTATTGCTAGGGAGTGGGGATTGCTTGGAGATTTGTACCTGATTCCGTGATTAGGTGCGTATCAATTATTAGTTTTCTAAAAGCCAGGGAATCAGGAGCTAGCGTAGCGTTATTAAATATTGCTGTCAATAAATGCGGTTAGTTGTGATTTTGAAAGGGCTCCGACCTTAGTCGCCTCGACATTGCCATTTTTAAACAGCATCAAGGTTGGAATGCCGCGAATGCCGTATTTTGGAGGCGTCTGCTGATTATCATCGATATTCAGCTTGGCTACTTTAAGGCGGCCTTGGTATTCCTTGGATATCTCATCCAGGATAGGCGCGATCATTTTGCACGGCCCGCACCATTCCGCCCAATAATCAACCAGGACGGGCAGGGGCGACTGCAGAACCTCTTGTTCGAAGGCGTCATCGCTAAGATGGGTAATATGTTCGCTCATTGTGAACCTTTGCGTGAATTTTTACTGAGTTTGCGTTGTGATAACTGCTGATTCGCTATCGTAGCGAAAAAAAAGCATTAAGTGAAGCGTTCGTATAGGCATTTATATCGCGTTAATCAATACGTAGAGGCGGGTCGAATCACAAGTAGCTGAATTGAAAGCGTTCAAAACTGCCGGTGCGTTCGATCAGCCTGGTCACCATGATGCGCGAAATCTTGCCATTTTCTTCCAGTTCCAGCACTCGCGCCGGGCTGTACATCCCGCAGGCGCTGATAACCGAGCCGGGTTGTTTGATTGCGGATAACTCCGGCAGCAGTAACACTGGCTCAAACTGATTCTGCTCGGGTGCGCGCGCTCCGGCTGCCTTGGCCTCAGGGGCGATGAGCTGGGTGCCTATATCAAGCTGTTGCTGTTCATTGGTAGATAGCCAGCGTAAGACACCCACGGACCACTTTGATTCATTACTATTTTTAACACTCAATAATTCACCCACGCGCACGTTGCCTTCTGCATTAGGAAACCTTCGTAATGCCATCCCCCCGGCACTGATGTTAAGTGCATGCCAGCGCGAAGAGTTGAATTTCTTCTGACTTGCTATCGAGCTGGTGGATACATAAGCCGGAATCTCGGTGACATCGGACGTTGCTTTCGGCGATATATAGTGGTTTTCCCGATTAACAAAATAATGTGCAGCCGCAATGCCTATGCCTAGTTCCACGCCATCGTTTTTGCGTGAGCGGTTATAGATTCTTTTTGGTGATGCACCCCAATGCTTGATCAGGTAAACCAGTATGTCCTGGTAACGCGGGTCGCTGGCGTTGCTCGGTAGCCCGCTGTTCCTCGCGATATTTCCAGTTTGCAGCATCTGGATATGTTGGTGTAGCAGGCGCGCCAAATCCATGGTGATTAAAAGTATGTCATTGCCGCCATCCGTCTCTTTAACGTTTTTGACATAAGGAATGGGCGGCTTATCCGTATTCAGGCTGATCAGAAAAATCCCCGCCGGGTTCTCCAGGGGCGCAATGCCTTGTAACTGGGTATGGTGAGCAAAGCGCTCGATATAATCGGCCACCATCTTGATGTCTTTTGGGGATAGATGCTGGGGGTCGGCCAAAGACATCAGTAGGGCTTGTTTGTAAACCAGATTAACGGAGCTGGTGCTGCCGTTAATGCTCACTTCTGCCTCGTGCAGCGATTGCTGTACAGCGTAAAGATAAAGCTGGTGCAGGTCACTCCATATGGTGCCTGGCGGCGTGAAATAAGTCTGGTAGTAAACCATCGCCAATTCGCTCAGGCTTTCCATTGCGCGACGTAGCGCATGCGCAGTCAGTTTGCTGCTACCCAAACCGAACAGCTTGTTTTCTAGGTCGACAACAGCCAATTTATAGCCGTAGGCCAACTCCTGCCATAACAATTTGGCGGCGTCCGCGTTGCTGCCGGCAAGCGGTGGCAAGGGCAACGGCGCTACACAATATTCTGCGGCCAGATTTTCCGTGAGGGTGATAACTGTGGGGCGATAAGCTTCCAGGGCCTTTATTCGGGTATCTGCAGCAATTTTTTGCCGATTGAGGATTTCCATTTCATCCTGCAATAAAGACGCTGCTTCGAGTGGCTTGGACAGGGGAAGTGCGCCGATAAACAGGGCGATTTTTTGCGGGCGCGTTTCCGCGTTGATGAGGGGCTTGTCTTCCAGCCCTGGCAATTTCAGGCTTAAGGCCATTTACATGATTTCCAGTTATTATTGATTGTTATTAGATGGTAAAAATCGAATGCCAATGAATCAATATAAAGCACAGGTTGCGACGATACTAGGATAGCAAATCCATCATGCCTTTAATTTAGACATCTCGAAAAAATGCGCAAATATTTATTAATTCTGATTTTACTGCTAACCGCAGCAAATTCCCAAGCCGATCCAAATTTTGTGCTGAAAGATATGCAAGGCAAACAGCACCAATTAACCGGCTATACAGGTAAATGGGTAATTGTTAATTATTGGGCTACCTGGTGTCCCCCGTGCCTGGAAGAAATTCCCGATCTGGTTAACCTGTATGACCAGCACAAAGATAAAGACCTGATGGTGATAGGCGTGGCATTTGAATATAAAAATGTCAGGGAAGTCGAAGCCTTCGTGGATGACATGCTGATGTCTTATCCCATTGTGCTGGGAGACGGTAAGGTTATCGCACAGATAGGCCCAGCCACAGTATTGCCCTCAACCTACATCTACAATCCTCAGGGCAAGCTGGTCAATATCAGACACGGCTTGATTACCCGAGCCTATATTGAAAAGCTGATGGCAGGTAAATAGCACCGGCCCGCGCAGTATCCTCAGGCAGGAACCGGGATGCTATTCCCCGCCCCATCCAGCACGTTAAGCTGATTTTCTTCAGCAAAGTGCATCAGCTGGATGTAGCCCTCAGGATTGACGTTCTTCAATTCCAGATCAACCGCCAGGCAGCGGATGCCATCGACCACTTTCGGCTTTAAATAAGGCGAATAGCGCAGTTTGCGATCCGCCCCGAAACTGGCATATGTGCTGCACATGCGGTCTACCCAGTCGCTGGGCCGGAAAGGTTTGCCGGCCCGGGTCAGGCCTTGGATGATTACTTCATTTTTTGCAGTCATTACTGATAATACTCTTCGCTGAATCCTGATTGATAAGCTTAGTCTATATATTCAAACACTTTTACCACTTTTTCCACGCCATCGACACTGCGTGCGATATCTACGGCGTCATCAGCTTCCTGATGGGTTACCAGGCCCATGAGGTAAACCACAGAGCTTTCCGTGACGACTTTCACGTAATTTGCCGGAAAGCGATTTTCCGTCACCATGCGCGCCTTGACCTTGGAGGTGATGAAGCTATCGTTGCTGCGTCCGCCCAGTGAGCTCTTTGCGGCAACCACAACTTCATTGGTTACCGACCGGACGTTATCTGTATTCTTGGCAATGGCTTCGGCCTTGGCTTTGCTTTCCTCATTAAAAGCCTCGCCGGTAATCAGCACATTGCGGTTAAAGCTGGTTACGTTCGCATGGATATTATCGCCGATCTGCTCCATGAGGGCTTTCTCGGTTTTCAGCTCTATACCCTGGTCTTCAATATAAATGCCGGAAGTACGCCTGTCCGCGGCCATGGCTCCACCCGCAACTACTCCGCCAGCTACAACGGGAAAGCAGGCAGTCAACTGACCGCACAGCATGGCTGCAAGAATTACCACAACAGATGATTTTATTAAACGCATTTAATTAACTCCTAGTAACAGACAATCGACTGCATCGCAAAGGCAATGCAGAATAAGAATATATACTTCCTGAATGCGTGATGGGTTATCGTGAGGTACCCCGATATGAACGTCTTCATCATCCAGAAGTTCAACCAGATTACCCCCGTCGCCGCCGCTCATGGCAATCACCTGCATGCCACGTTCTTTGGCAGCGCTGATGGCGCTGAGTATGTTTTTTGAATTGCCGCTGGCGCTGATGGCCAGCAATATATCACCGCTGACTGCCAATGCTGCCACTTGCTTGGAAAATACCTGCTCGAAATGGTGGTCATTGGCAATCGACGTAAGCGTCAGGTTATCTGCGCATAGCGCAATAGCCGCAAGCCCGGGCCTTTCCATTTCGTAACGGTTCAGCATAAGGGATGCAAAATATTGCGCGCTTGCCGCTGAACCGCCGTTGCCGCATGACAGGACTTTTTTCTCCTGGAGCAGGGCTTCCACAATCATCCCTGCTGCCTGGCTGATGGGGGCGGCCAGTAGGCCTCCCAACTCTAGCTTGAGGTTGCCGCTTTGCTCGAAATGCCCGGATATTCGTGCTTTTAATTCCATTAGACGGGTTGTGCCTGTTCGTTGGTAAGTCGGATGGGTAAGTTACACATCAAATGCATTACGCACCCACTCAATATTATCTGCGCTGGGCTTGTGCATCAGGATGGCATCAAACCGGCAAGCCACGCTGCCAAACTGCTGCAAATAATAGTCCGCAGTACGACTGAGTTTTAGTTGCTTGGATGCGGTGATGCTCATCCCTGCGCCGCCGAAACCGGGGTTGCTACGCATGCGGACTTCCACGAATACCAGTGTTTTACCATCACGCATAATCAAGTCGATCTCGCCAAATCTACAACTGTAATTGCTTGTAACCAAGGTGAGGCCTTGCTTCTGCAGGTAGTCGGCAGCAATCGCTTCAGCTTCGCTACCCAGCTTATTCATGGTCCTGGCTGTTCACCGGGAGTTGTCCAGTATCACTCCGTCCGTCCCAAATCTTCCCAGTGCCTGCTCACGCGATATCCTGCCTGTTTCGTCTATCCTGATTTTCCCGGTCAAGCCATGAATGGTTGCCGGTGCTGGCGGTTGCTGGCTTAAGGCCAGCAATACCTGATAGGCATCGACCCCGATCGCAAACCAGCGCTGCATCTCTCCCTGCGGCAGGTCTGCCGCTGCGGCCTGGTAGGGTTTAAACAAGGGGTTGTCATTATCAAGCAGCCACGGCAAATCAATAAAACGCACCGCCGCAAGCGCTTGGTCGAGAGGCTCATGGTTAACGCCCGCATAAATATGCGAGAAGCCGAACGTCGGGGTCGCTATATCAAGTAAAGGCCGGATAGCGCGCGCTTCTTCTGCATTGGCGGCAAGCAAGATCATGTCTGCTGACTGCTGGCTGGATAGCTGTGCCTTGGCGTCGGTAAGCGAGGTTTTTTCATTGATGCTGACGTGGGAGGTAATCTGGCCGCCAGCGCTGATCCATGCATCACTAAAAGCCTTTGCCATCCTGCTGGAAATGGGATTGTCCGTGGTTACGACGGTCGCCGTTTGCATGCCGTTATCGCTGGCGATTTTTACAATCTGCGCGGCTTCGGCATCCAATGATAATCCCAGCGTATACAGGTTGCTCTCCGCGCTTGGCAGTTCAGGCTGGTTCAGTGCAAGTGTCGGTACCTTCAAGGCAATTGCACCCAATGCGGTAACTTCGTCCCTGGTTAGCGGCCCTACGACATAATGGGCGCCATCACTGAGGGCTTGCTGGTAGATGCCTGCTATCTTTGCCTTGTCGCCCTCGGTGGCATAAATCCTGACCTCAGCCTGGCCTCCGGACTGCAATTGTGCGGCACCGAAGCCACGCTCGATAGCGTCTGCGGCCGGATAAAAAGCCGCCGCCTGAAACGGTAGTATCAACGCGATCCTGCCATTGATGCCCTTGCCTGATGGGCTGGATGCATTAGGAGATGCTGCGGCTTTTTCTGAAACATCTCCCTGTTCGGCCAGTTGGCGTGCCAGATTTGCCGATGCCGGGTGGTCGGGGTAAACCTTGCGCCATTCGGCGATATTTTTTGCCGGATCGGCTGACTTGTTTGCCAGTGCCAGATCAATCCAGCCCTGAATAACGGTGTCATAGCTTTCGCCGCGCATTTCGATCAACTGGCCCTGGGGCAGATCGGAAATAAGGTGCCAGATACGCTGTTGGCTGGCCTGTAGCTCTGCAACTTCCGTGTCGTCGCTTATTGAAAGGTACCTTTCGGCCATGGTGCGCTGCTCGAGACTTCTTGGGATGTCGGCCTGGTTCTCGTAGGCTAGCGCAAGGCTTGCGTGTAAACTTGCATATGCTTTGGGCAGCAGCTGGGTTTGCACCTGGCTGGATTTGACTGCGAGGGGCAGTAGCAGGCGGAACGTGCGGTCAAAATCGGACTCGAACGCTGCGATGTTTCCTTCCAGGATTTTGGCATAAGGCGACTGGCTCGGAATGCGGGAAAGTGCCAATTTCGCGCAGGGAAGGTCGGCTTTTTTAAGACAGTCCAAGCCGTCGGTAAAAGATTTTTCGGGAGCTTTCTTGATTTGGGCAGCTTGTGATGTTGCGTTGCGGGTATTCGCCGTATTTCCTGGCTCGATGTCTGCCTGCCCGGAAAACACCTGTCCGGAAAACAATAGAGACGCCAGTAAAAAGAATATATATCGGGAGGTCATTAGGCATTGATTCATAGCGGCACATTATATGTCGTAGCCACGCCGATTGGAAACTTGCAGGATATTACCTTGCGTGCGCTGGATATTCTGAAAAACGTGGACGTGATTGCCGCGGAAGACACGCGTCATACTGCGGGATTGTTATCGCATTTCGCCATCCAGAAAAAGCTTATTGCCGTACATGATCACAACGAGCAAAAGGCTGCGCAACAGCTTATCTCGCGTTTGCAGGCTGGTGAATCAATCGCTTTGGTCACTGATGCAGGGACTCCCGGCATCAGTGACCCCGGTGCGGTTGTGGTGAATGCCGTAAGAGCGGCTGGCCTGGCAGTTGTGCCTATCCCTGGAGCCAGCGCGGTCATTACGGCATTATCGGCGGCAGGTATTGCCGCCAATGGGTTCCGGTTCCACGGGTTTTTGCCGGCCAGCGGCTCGCAGCGCAGAAAGGCGCTGGAGACTTTAAAGGC
>CAZBSR010000030.1:0-12096 GCA_964494575.1 uncultured Methylophilaceae bacterium
CGGCACAAAGTCCTGGTGTGCAGCAGATTGCGCAGATAGAGGAAGACCTGGATGCGCGAGTGGAAAATCTTAACGCTATGGCAAGGCTGGTGTATGAGCGATGGATAAGCGGCTTGAAAGCATAACGGTGTGGCTTGGGCATGCTCCGTTGCCAAGTTGCTGATGGCGGATATGGTAAACTTCCGCCTAGTTATTGTATAAATCAACCTGTATAAAATTAGAGATTTTCTTATGTCCGGTAACACCATAGGCACTTTATTCACGCTCACCTCTTTCGGCGAATCGCACGGCCCTGCAATAGGTGGTGTGGTGGATGGCTGTCCTCCCGGATTGGAGATATCTGCGGCCGATCTGCAGCATGATCTGGACAGGCGCAAACCTGGCACGTCACGTCATGTGACCCAGCGCAAGGAATCAGACACAGTAGAAATTCTTTCGGGTGTGTTCGAGGGCAAAACTACGGGTGCGCCTATTGCGCTACTGATTCGTAATGAAGACCAGCGCAGCCAGGATTACAGCAATATCAAGGACACTTTCCGCCCCGGCCATGCAGACTATACCTACTGGCAGAAGTACGGCATTCGTGATTACCGCGGCGGCGGCCGCTCAAGTGCGCGTGAGACAGCCGTGCGTGTGGCAGCCGGAGCGATTGCGAAAAAGTGGCTGAATGAGCGCTATGGTGTGGCGATTCGCGGCTATATGAGCCAGATGGGCGAAATCGAGATTCCATTTGAAACCTGGGAGGCGGTAGATGAGAACCCGTTTTTTGCTCCCAATCGAGGCATTATCCCGCAACTGGAAGCCTATATCGATGGTATTCGTGCTGAGCGCGACTCCGTCGGTGCACGCATTTCTGTGGTGGCAAGCGGCGTCCCTGTCGGCTGGGGCGAGCCGGTCTATGACAGGCTCGATGCGGATATTGCTCATGCCATGATGGGCATCAATGCGGTCAAGGGTGTGGAAGTGGGTGCTGGCTTTGCAAGTGTGGCGCAACGCGGCTCGGTTCATTCTGATGAGATGACCCCGCAGGGTTTTGTCACTAATCATGCGGGCGGCGTACTGGGCGGTATTTCTACTGGCCAGGAGAT
The DNA here is from genome assembly GCA_964494575.1 of uncultured Methylophilaceae bacterium. Taxonomy (GTDB): domain Bacteria; phylum Pseudomonadota; class Gammaproteobacteria; order Burkholderiales; family Methylophilaceae; genus JBCKUK01. The sequence goes on from CAZBSR010000030.1 coordinate 1,089, forward strand.
ATTGGTGAATGTGGCATTGAAGCCCACCTCCAGCATTCCACAGGAGCGCCACTCGATCGACAAGGCTGGCAAGGCCGTTACCATGCAGACCACTGGTCGGCACGATCCATGCGTGGGCATACGCGCGACCCCCATCGCCGAGGCCATGCTGGCGCTGGTGCTTATGGATCATGCCTTGCGCCACCGTGCCCAGTGCGGCGATGTGGCTAGCACCACGCCCAAGCTATAATGCCTCTCGCCTGCCGCGGCTAAACCGGATTTATCATGCATGCCTTGCCATACTGGCGCCTGTCGGCCTTCTATTTTGCTTACTTTGGATTTGTCGGCGCTTTCACGCCGTTCTGGAGTTTATATCTCAAATCGCTGATGTTCAGCGCGTTCCAAATAGCCATTCTCATGTCGCTATTCCAGGTGGCGCGTATTTTTTCGCCCAGTTTGTGGGGTTGGCTGGCGGATCATACCGGCAAGCGCACACGTATTATCCAGTGGCTGGCAGGGCTCAGCCTTGTTTCTTATGCAGGTGCTTTTTTCGGCGAGAGTTTCGGCTGGCTGTTTGCCGTCATGCTGCTGTTGAGCTTTTTCTGGAGTGCTTCGCTGCCGTTGATCGAGGCCATTACCCTAGGCCATCTTGGCGACCGACTGGATCGCTATGGGCATATCCGCTTGTGGGGCTCGATTGGTTTCATCGCTGCCGTGATTGGTCTTGGTTATGCATTTGAACATACAGGTATACGCTTGCTGTTATGGGTAGTGCTGGCACTGCTGGGGGTGGTCTGGCTACTTTCCTACAAATTATCCGACCCGTTAATCAAGCCTCAGCACAGCGATGCCGGTTCGATATGGGTCATACTCAAGCGCAAGGAAGTGCTGGCCTTGCTGGCAGCCTGTTTTGCCATGGCCGCGAGCCATGGCGCCTATTACACCTTTTACTCGATTTATCTGGTGGATCACGGCTATAGCACCGGCCAGGTGGGATGGCTGTGGGGGCTAGGCGTGATTTGCGAAATCATGATCTTTTTGAGCATGCCGCGTCTGGCAGCGAAGTTCGGCCTGCGCCGCATTATGCTGGTGAGCCTTGCTTTGGCTTTTGTGCGTTTTTTCGTGATTGGCTGGGCAGTCGATGTCTGGTGGCTGATTCTGCTGGCACAGACCTTACATGCTGCTACTTTCGGTTCTTACCATGCGACTGCGGTGGCGCTCACGCATCAGTATTTTCGTGGTCGCCACCAATCCAAGGGCCAAGGACTTTACACTAGTATTTCCTATGGTGTCGGCGGTACTTTTGGCGCTGTCATCAGCGGGTTTGCCTGGGATGCAGTAGGTCCCAGTTGGACCTTTAGCTTGTCCGCCGCCTTTGCGTTGACGGGGTGCGGAGTATTTGCCTGGCTGATGCCACACGCGCAAAAAAATCGTCACCAGGCGTAAAATATCCCGGTGTTTATATTCCGCATAAAATGCCTTGCCCTGTTCTTATGCCTATTCATGCCGGGATTAGCGCTGGCTGAAACGCAAGTCAATGTGGTTGGGCTGTTCAATGGCAAGGCGGTGCTGGTAATCAATAACGGCGCCCCCAAAACTTTATCGGTGGGCCAAATTTCCGCGGGCGTTAAGCTGATCGAGGCCAGCAGCTCAAAAGCCGTACTAGAGATTGAGGGTAAGCGCCGTGAATTGGGCATGGGTCAGGGCGCAACTGTTGCCGGGCCGGCTAGCGTAGCTCCGGCTAGCGTTACGCTGTACGCCGATTCTGCAGGGCACCACTTCACCGAAGGCCAGATCAACGGGGCCACATTAAAATTCATCGTGGATACCGGAGCCACTTCTATCGTCATGAATAGCGGCGATGCGAAATTTGCCAACATCGATTATAAAAAAGGCGAGAAAGTACAGATGCAAACCGCTAACGGTGTTGTCAGCGGCTACTTGGTGGTGATTAACAGCCTTAAATTTGGGGGCGTGGTAATGAATCAGGTGGATGGCGTGGTGATGGAGGGCGGCTCACCCAGTGTTGTGCTGCTGGGAATGAGTGCGCTGAACAGGCTGGAGATGAAGCGTGAGGGTATAGCGCTTACGCTAACCAGAAAATACTAAAACTTATTTGTATAGCAGGTCGAACTCGGTTCAGCCTGCTTGCCCTGAGCCAAGTCTCTCGCTACAGGGTTAACCCAACTGATTGGTTGCGATTGTTACCAACGTCACTATGGTGCCAATAAAGACAGCCAAGCCGAATAATGCGGCAATAACCGCTTGTACCGGCGTAATGGAAGCGATGTCATTCTCATAGCTTTTATGTTTGCGAACGCCAAGTAGGCTCCACGCCACGGCCTTGGCGATCTGGAATAAAGATGCCCGTTTTGGCTGTTGCGTTATAGCGGTTTCAGATTGAGTCATGGATATACTCCTTTAATTTCAATGTGGTGATTCGGTTACCCAGTCGCGTATGTTTAGTGCGAGTTAATGCGCTTGTCGCTTTCAATCAATGCATACGCCGAGTGGTTGTGGATGGACTCGAAGTTCTCTGACTCCACTACATAAGCGTCGATGCGCGGTTCGGCGTTCAGCTTGGCAGCTACATCCCGCACCATGTCTTCAACAAATTTAGGGTTGTCGTAGGCGCGTTCCGTCACAAATTTTTCGTCAGGGCGTTTGAGTAAACCATAGAGTTCGCAGGAGGCCTGGCTTTCAACCAGCGAGATGATATCTTCAACCCAGATGAAGTCATTGATAAGAGCAGAAACAGTTACATGCGAGCGCTGGTTGTGCGCGCCGTAGTCCGAGATCTTCTTGGAGCAAGGGCACAGGCTGGTAACCGGCACTTGCACTTTTACCGTGACATTAATCTTGCCCTGCTTGATTTCACCGATAAAAGTCACTTCGTAATCCAGCAGGCTTTGCACACCAGAAACCGGCGCAGATTTATTGATGAAATAAGGAAAGCTCATTTCAACATAACCCGACTCGGCTTCGAGGCGCTTCACCATTTCGCGCAATATGGTCTCGAAAGATTCGATTGAAATTTCACGCTCGTTCATGTTGAGGATTTCCACGAAGCGCGACATGTGGGTGCCTTTGAAGTTATGTGGCAGATGCACATACATGTTGAACATGGCGATCGTATGCTGAACGCCTCCAGTCTTGTCTTTTACTCTGACTGGATGGCGAATGGATTTAATCCCGACCTTGTTGATCGCCAGATGGCGAACATCGGGAGTGTTTTGTACGTCTTCAATAACGGGTGTTGCCGGCGAGTTCATATAGGGTCTTTATAATTAGGGTCTTTACAATCAGCGTCTTTGTAAATCATGCAGTTGGGTTGCTTTTAACTGCCTTAATAATAGTTGAGTATAACACTAGGTTAATTTTTTCTCAATTGCAGCAATAATTCCCTGAGCATTCAGACCGCAGGCGGCCAACATGGTTTCATGCACGCCGTGCTCGATAAAGCTATCTGGCAGGCCCAGGCAGAGCGTCAAGGGAGAGAGATTCATCTCTTGTAATGCTTCCATCACTGCCGTGCCAGCACCGCCTATCAGTGCATTTTCTTCTACAGTTACGATGAGATCGTGATCACCAGCGAGTTCGGCAACGATTGCTGTATCCAATGGCTTTACAAATCGCATATTGACTACAGTGGCATCCAGCTTTTCACCGGCTTCCAGCGCAGCAGCCAGCCTGCTGCCAAAAGCCAGGATAGCGATTTTTTTACCCTTGCGCTTTATTTCGGCGGTGCCCAAGGGTAATGCCGCCATCGATTCGGAAATAGCAGCGCCGGGGCCGCAGCCGCGCGGGTAACGCACAGCGGCAGGGCCATCGTGCTGGAAGGCCGTAAACAGCATTTGCCGGCATTCGTTTTCATCGCTGGGGGCCATCACTACCATATTGGGGATGCATCTGAGATAACTCAAGTCGAAGCTTCCGGCATGGGTAGGGCCATCTGCACCGACCAGGCCTGCACGATCGATCGCGAACACGACCGGCAGATTTTGTATGGCGATGTCGTGAATCAACTGGTCGTAGGCGCGTTGCAGGAAAGTGGAATAAATTGCCACCACGGGTTTAAGTCCATCACAGGCCATCCCGGCGGCGAACGTCAGCGCATGCTGCTCCGCGATACCTACATCGAAGAAACGCTCGGGATATTTCTCGGCAAAATCATTCAAGCCGGAGCCGTCAGACATGGCAGGCGTGATGCCGATAAGACGCTTGTCCAGCGCAGCCATATCTACCAGCCACTTGCCGAACACCTCGGTGTAGGTTTGGTTGCTATTGGCAGCAATAGCACAACCATTGTCGGGATTGAATTTGCTTACCCCGTGAAATTTACCGGGGTTTTCCTCGGCCGGCTGGTAGCCGTGTCCTTTTTGCGTTACCACATGCAGGAACTGGGGACCTTTGAGCTGTCGGATATTGCGTAGCGTCGCGACCAGCGTATCCAGGTCGTGGCCATCAATCGGCCCGATATAGTTAAAGCCGAATTCCTCAAACAGCGTTCCTGGTGTCATCATGCCTTTGACGTGTTCTTCAGCGCGTTTGGCGAACTCCAGCATGGGCGGCACCACGCCCAGCACCTTTTCACCGGAGCGGCGCACGCGGTCGTACAAGCGCCCGGAAAGCAGTTTGGCCAGGTAATTCTGCAAAGCGCCCACATTGGGTGAAATTGACATGTCATTGTCATTCAGTATTACCAGCAGATTGGCATCCAATGCGCCTGCATTATTCAAGGCTTCAAAAGCCATGCCGGCAGTCATTGCGCCATCACCGATAATCGCAATGGCGCGACGTTCGGACCCCGTGCGCTGGGCGGCGATCGCCATGCCGAGTGCTGCGGAGATTGATGTGCTGGAATGGCCTGTGCCGAAGGTATCGAACTCATTTTCGCTGCGGCGCGGAAATCCGGCAATGCCTCCGGGCTTGCGCAGCTCGCTCATGGCGTTACGTCGACCAGTCAGGATTTTGTGCGGATAGGTCTGGTGGCCTACATCCCACACCAACCTGTCATCCGGCGTATTAAACACATAATGCAGCGCGATAGTGAGCTCAACTACGCCAAGGTTGGATGACAAATGCCCGCCTGTTCGCGAAACGCTATCTATCAGGAATGCGCGTAATTCCTTGGCCAGTTCCGGCAGTTGCTTGCGCTCCAGAGCCCTTAGCTGGATGGGGGAATTGACGGTGTCGAGTATGGGATACATATGTGAATGACGGGTTAAAAGCTTCTTTGGGTAATGAAACGCGCCAGCTGGGTCAGCCTTGCTGCGTCTGAACCATAGCCGGATATCGAGGCGGTCGCACTCTCGTATAATTCCTGTGCGAGCTGTTTGGCGCGGCTCAACCCCAGGATGGTGACGTAGGTGGGTTTGTTGCTTTGCGCATCCTTGCCGGCGGTTTTGCCCAGGGTTGCGCTGTCGGCCTCTGTATCCAGAATATCATCTACTACCTGGAAGGCAAGGCCGATTGATTGGGCGTAGTGGTCAATGGCTTGTGTCCGCTGCATGGTAAATTCGTTTTCAGCGTCATCCGAACAATAGGCCCCCAGCAATGCGGCCGCACGAATCAATGCGCCGGTCTTGTGGATATGCATGAATTCCAGTTCAACCTGGCTGAGCGTTTTGCCGACGCTGGCAAGATCTATGGCCTGGCCTCCTGCCATACCGCGCGAACCGCTTACTGTAGCAAGCAGATGCAGCATCTCCAACTGGCGCGTTGTGTTGCTACACAGGCCGGGACTGGCAAGACTCTGGAAAGCCAGGCTTTGCAGGGCATCCCCTACCAGAAGTGCCGTCGCATCATCATATTGTTTATGACAGGAAGGCTTGCCGCGGCGCATGTCGTCGTCGTCCATGCAAGGCATGTCATCGTGCACCAGCGAATAGGCATGAATAAGCTCTACAGAAGCCGCAGCGACATCCACTTTTTTTGGATCAGCGCCGCATAACTCGCCCGCTGCGTGGGCGAGCAGTGCACGCACTCGCTTGCCGCCGCCGATTGCCGCGTAGCGCATGGCTTGATGCAAGCGTTGAGGCGCAATGTCCGCAGGCGGCAATAAGCCATCCAGCACCAGTTCCATGCGATCCTGAATAGTTAGAGTCCATGCCTGAAACTCTGAACCCTGAAGGTCATTCATCAGCGTCAACGTAAGGTTGCAACTGATTGGATTCGTTGAGGATACGCACCTGCTGCTCTACATCGGCCAATGATTTTTGGCAGAACTGCAATAATTCAGCACCACGTTTATATGCGCTGAGTGATTGCTCCAGAGGCAGTTGACCAGATTCCATTTGGCCGACAAGGGATTCCAGCTCTTTCAGAGCGCTTTCAAAGGTAATTTTTGCTTGGGTAATCTTGCTCATAGAAATCGTCGCAGAAGGGACTGAACCGTAACAAAATCAGAGCCTCTGGTCAATTGCAATTGGATTCCTGCCAATAGAAAAAGACCGGATCTCAACAAAAATTCCCCATAAGTTTTATATAAAATGCACAGTGTTAAACACATAAGAAAAGCGATAAGCTATTCTTTGTTATTACCTGCTATATGATAACAATTAAAAGCGGGTATCCGGCATTTGGCAGTTTTAACCCATGAGCATAAAACAAACTTAAAAATAAAATGACCACTGGTGATAACTTTTCCGCATTAAGAGATGCCACGGCGCGTTTGATCGCTTCCGATGGCGGTATGACCGTGGCCGAATTGATGTTTGTTGATCAGGATTGCCGTTCTCACGTAGATGCATTGATTGACGAATACGCTCACACGCAAAAACCTGTTACCGAGTTTGAAGAGCAGTTATGGCAAACGGTAGAGGCTTATCTGCAGCAACTGGACGGTGCATATATGCTGGCGCTGCAGGGGGCGGGTGAAGATGTAGAGCTGACGGCGCAAGCGCTGCAACGGCGGATGCTACTGCTCGGGCTTCTTGCTTATAGCCATTATTTGCGGTATCGGCCGCTGCCGGCGAATTTCTGGCTGAAACTGCACACAGTTTATCAGGTAGCCGAGCAGGTGAAGGGGATTGCCGACCCAGTTTCAGGTTGTGATGCGAGTTATTTACAGACATTGATGCTGGGCACAGTGAATCATACCAATATGCTCAAGTCGGAAATAATAATGGTCAACAACTGGCTGGAAGGCTGGAGCAAGGAAGTGTCGGTAGCCAAGGAGTATGACGCAACACGGCATTTGTTCTTTGTTGATCTTGAGGCCGATCGGCGGGCGCGGCGAATGCGCGATTTCGCACCAGCCCCGACTTATCGGTATTGGCAAGTGGGTGGGCTGACAGCTATGCTTGATGCCATGCAGGAGCAATTGGTCCGTGACATACTCCCGCCGGAGTTCAGTGAAAATACCACAGTGGCTAATGCGCTGGGTTTGGTTGAGCAGTTGCTGGCCGAGTGGTCGAGTGCCGATTATCGCCGCCAGCGGCGGGATGAAGCGCGCGAAGGGGTATCCAAATCCGCGCAAGTAGTACACGGTATTTTCAACGTATGCCAGCATGTTAAAAATATCGAGTTCGCCAGCGTTTCATCAACGGACGGACACTTTTATCAGGATGCTGACCTGATTGAGTCTGGTGCCGCGAATGCTAATCACTGGGTAATTGAAAACGAGAGCACATTCGGGTTCGGCGCAATAGTTAATTCCAGACTGAATTTATGGCTCAAGCCGGGGCGTTTGATTGCCCTTGATTATGAATTTAATCCTGATTTGACAGTAGTGGGTGTGGTACGCAGCATTCAGCAGCAATTTGAGGATGACTGTTATGTGGGTATCGAAGTGTTATCCCACACACCCAGCTATGTGCGGCTAGTTCATCTGGCAGGTGTAGGCGCTGCCAGTGACGATGAGCCGTTCTCTGCGCTTTACCTGGCAAAGGATGATGAACGGGGGCGGGCGGCGACACTCGTGATACCTGCTTTTGAATATACTCCATCCGGGTTCTATGAGCTGCGATTACAGCGTCGTGTATATCGGCTACAGCTAGGCGACATTCTGGAGCAGCGCGATGACTGGCTTAGGGCAACGCTGCAAATTCTGGCCAAGAGCGCCTGAATTCTGCCGAGGTATTGCTCAAAGCTGGAATACTCTGCACAAAAAAGCTCGAATGTCTGCCAACTCTTCCGCGCACACGGAATGCCCCATGGCATATTCATGCCAGTCGATGTGGTAGCCATGTTGTTCCAGTAACTTGGCGGAAGCCTTGCCAGTCTCCAATGCAATTACCTGATCAAAGCTGCCATGCGCCATGAAAATGGGCAGGCTACGGTTATCTTCATGCGCTTCCTTAGGCAGTTGCGTCTTTAGCGGCAGATAAGTGGATAGCGCCATTACACCGCCGAGGCGATGGGGATGACGTAGCGCAGTGTGCAGTGCGACCGCGCCTCCTTGTGAAAAACCGGCCAGCACAATATGCTCAGATGCGATCCCCCGCTCCTGTTCGCGTGTAATCAACGTTTCAATCTGCGCCTGAGTTTGCCGTATGCCCTGTTCATCCTGTTGGCTGGCGCTATCTAGGCCAAAGATGTCATACCAGGCAGGCATCACATGACCATTGTTGATAGTGACGGGCATTGGGGGTGCATGAGGCAGGATGAAGCGTGTCCTGGGCAAATTCAATTCATCAACCAGGGGTGCGAAATCGTGACCGTCTGCTCCCAGCCCATGCAACCAGATCACACTGTAATCAATTTGGCCCGAGGGAAAAATTTCTAATGCTGCTAACGGTTTTATTGGGGTTTGCATAATCTTGGTCATAGGCTGGATAAGTTGTTTTGTCATGGTGCCGTTTTAATGATGCGGCAAATGCTATTAAAACGATAAATTTTACGATATGCTTGAAAAGAATCAGGCAATTACGTGAATTATAATTAAAAATAATTAAGCCGAACCTTATGAATTTTCTCGAATTGTTCACCCGCCATGGTATGCGCATCGGCCTCAGCCTGATTGTCATCGTCTTGCTATTGTTGAATGCCACTGGTGCGGTCCGACTGGGCTACGTGGATAGGCTGGAAAATTTTACCTATGATGCGCGCCTGAACCTGATGATGCCTGATACGCAGGACAAGCGCATCGTCATTGTGGATATTGACGAAAAAAGCCTGCAGGAAGAAGGCCACTGGCCATGGGGAAGGAATAAGCTGGCGCAGTTGGTGGACAAGTTATTCGTGGACTACAAGATCAAGGTTTTGGGGTTCGACGTATTTTTTCCGGAAAAGGACGAAAGCTCCGGGCTTAAAAGCCTGGAAGAGATAGAAAAAACCTATCTTAAGTCAGATGCCAATTTCCACGCTGTCGTTGAGCAGCTTCGGCCAAAGCTGGATTATGACAGGGTTTTCGCCGATAGCCTGAAAGGCCGCAATGTAGTGCTTGGCTACTATTTCCGCCAGAATGATAAGGGCAGCGGTAGTGTGGGCGTATTGCCGCCTCCTTCATTTGTCGAGGGCAGCTTCAAGGGTAAAAGCATCAACTTCAGGCAAGCTACCGCTTACGGCGGTAACCTGCCTGTATTACAGCAGAATGCCGTTGCTGGCGGTCACGTCAACCCGGACCCGGATGTAGATGGTATCTCACGCAAAATCCCGATGCTGATGAGTTATAAAGGTGATCTTTATGAGGCATTATCGATTGCAGTAGCGCGCGTGGCACTGGGTGTACCTAAGTTGGAAGCAGGATTCGCCCAAGGCATTGGTGTCAATCAGCAGTATGCGGGGCTGGAATGGCTGAAGCTGAAAGACAAACGCATCCCTGTCGATGGCCAGATTTCCACCTTGATTCCCTATCGTGGCCAGCAGGGCAGTTTTCCGTATGTATCGGCCACAGATGTCCTGAGCGGCAAAGTTACCCCCGAGATGCTGCAGGACAAGATTGTGCTAGTAGGGACCACTGCACCCGGTCTTATGGACTTGCGGGCTACACCGGTGCAGAACGTGTATGCCGGGGTGGAGATTCACGCCAATATGATTGCCGGCATTCTTGATCAGAATATCAAGGAGCAACCAGCCTATACTTTAGGTGCCGAATTTGTCACTCTGCTTTTTGTCGGCCTCTTGCTGGCATTGCTATTGCCGACACTGAGTCCGCTATGGGCTACCGCCATCACTGTTGCTGCCTTCACGTTGAGCATCGTGCTAAATCTTGCCATATGGCAGTTTGGCAATCTGGCGTTACCTTTGGCATCGTTGCTGCTGATGATCGGTGGCGTCTATGTACTGAACATGTCATACGGATTCTTTGTCGAGTCCCGCGGCAAACGGCAATTGGCGGGTTTATTCGGCCAGTATGTGCCGCCGGAACTGGTCGATGAAATGGCTCAGAATCCCGAGGCTATCAGCCTGGAGGGCGAAAGCCGGGAAATGACGGTGCTCTTTTCTGATGTACGCGGGTTCACTACCATTTCCGAAGGTCTCGACCCCAAACAGCTTTCGCAATTGATGAATGAGTTTCTGACACCCATGACGCATGTGATCCATCACAATCGCGGCACGATTGATAAATATATGGGTGATGCCATCATGTCCTTCTGGGGGGCGCCATTGGTAGACCACGACCATGCAAAACATGCGCTGCAGGCGGCCATGGGCATGATCGAAAGCCTAGCCACACTGCAGGAGCAGTTCAGGGCAAAAGGCTGGCCGGCAATTAATATAGGCGTGGGATTGAATTCCGGAGACATGACAGTGGGTAACATGGGATCCGAGTTCCGCATGGCCTATACCGTCATGGGCGATGCCGTGAACCTGGGGTCGCGTCTCGAAAGCCTGACCAAGAGCTATGGCGTTCACATTATTGTCAGTGAATTCACCAAAGACAAGGTCCCTGAATACGCTTATCGCGAACTGGATATGGTGCGGGTGAAGGGCAAAGACAAACCGGTAGCCATTTTTGAGCCTATTTGTGAGGCGGGCAAGGAAGACAAGGAAACCAAGGACGAGCTGAAACTATATAGGGAAGCCGTGAGGCTCTATCGCAGCCAGAATTGGGATCTGGCCGAGATGCAATTTATCAATCTGC
>CAZBSR010000031.1:0-11933 GCA_964494575.1 uncultured Methylophilaceae bacterium
AAGCGCGCCGCATGGATACTTTTATCCAGTTTGGCATGGCCGCAGGAATTGAGGCGGTAAAGGATTCCGGCTTGGTCGTAACCGATGAAAATGCCGAGCGTATCGGTGTTTCCATTGGGTCTGGCATTGGCGGCCTGAACCTGATCGAACAAACTAATGATGTATATGATGAAGGCGGACCGCGGAAAATATCACCATTTTTCGTTCCGGGTAGCATCATCAACATGATCTCCGGCAATCTTTCTATCATGTTTGGCTTTAAGGGGCCGAATGTGGCGATTGTTACTGCCTGTACCACAGGTACACATTCCATAGGCGATGCCGCCCGGATGATCGAGTACGGTGATGCCGATGTCATGGTCGCAGGAGGCTCCGAAGCAGCAATCACCGAGCTTTGCGTTGGCGGCTTCGCTTCAGCACGGGCCTTATCAACGCGCAATGATGATCCCACAACTGCAAGCAGGCCGTGGGACATGGATCGCGATGGCTTTGTCATTGGTGAAGGCGCCGGGGTTATGGTGCTGGAAGAGTACGAGTCTGCTAAAAAGCGTGGGGCCAGGATCTATGCTGAATTGATCGGTTACGGCATGAGCGCTGATGCTTACCATATGACGGCACCAAATATGGATGGGCCTAGGCGCTCCATGCGCAACGCACTTAACAATGCCGGGGTGAATCCAGACGAGGTGCAGTTCGTCAATGCACATGGCACTTCTACGCCGCTGGGCGATGCCAACGAAACTGGTGCCATCAAGGCTACATTTGGTGACCACGCCAAAAAGCTGGTTGTGAATTCGACCAAGTCCATGACGGGTCATTTGCTGGGCGGCGCTGGCGGCTTGGAGTCGGTCTTTACTGTACTATCGATTTATCATCAGGTTTCTCCGCCTACCATCAATATTTTCAATCAGGATCCGGAATGCGATCTGGATTTTTGCGCCAATACTGCACGTGACATGAAGATTGATGTCGCGCTCAAAAATAACTTTGGATTTGGCGGCACGAACGGCAGCCTCGTCTTTAAGAGATTGACTTAAGCTGGTCTTTTAAAGCCTTATCTTCATGGTTTTATGCACAGTTTTCTGCTGTGTGACAGTTAAATGTACGCTTTAGTGATTGTTTATATAGTGATTTTTGTAAGCCTTTGAATCATATGATATAAATTGTTTGCATAAAATGTAGTCATATTTAAAAAAGCCAATCAGAAGCGATACTTAGCAACTTAATCAACGCGTCAATCCACAGAATTATCCACAGCTTTTGTGGAATACATTTGAAGTTCTGAGCGGGTTGCTTAAATGCCTTTATTCGGCATCCAACATGCCTTACGATAATCAGCAAAAATAACGCGTAAAGTGACGGCGACCATTGATGAGCAATCTCCCACAATATCTGGTTAATGGAATCATCGGCGCAGGGTTGTCTCCAATGGATCGAGGGTTTGCCTATGGAGATGGCGTTTTTCGCACCTTGCGCGTGTGTTTGCAGGTGAGTCAGACGCAGCCGGGTTTATGGGCGCTGCATTATAAAAAACTGGCTGAAGATTGTAACGCGCTGGCAATTGAGTGCCCTGCCGCTGAACTGTTATTGAGTGATATCGTCCACCTGTTTCAGTCAGGGGAAGAGGGCGTAGCAAAAATAATCATTACACGCGGCGAGGGTGAGCGCGGTTATGCCATTTCCGATAAAGCGCAGGCAACTCGCGTGGTAATCAAGACGCCGCTTCCACAATATCCCGCAAAAAATCTTGATGAGGGCGTGCGCCTGCATTTATGTCGCCTGCGTTTATCAGCACAGTCGCAGCTTGCAGGAATCAAGCACCTCAACCGCCTGGAAAATGTCATGGCCCGTATGGAATGGACAGGCAACAGTATCGCCGATGGGGTTTTGCTGGATGAGGAAGATAGGGTGATAGAGTGTACCGCAAGCAACCTCTTTGCCCGTTTTGACAAATCCTTGATAACCCCGGATTTAAGCAGTTGCGGGGTAGCCGGTATTACTCGCACGCGTATATTGGAAGCCGCACCCAAATTGGGATTAAGAGTCAAAATCTGTGATCTGCCGTTGGATAAACTGATGCAGGCGGACGAGATTCTCATCTGCAATAGCTTATATGGCGTATGGCAGGCGATCGAGTTCAATAATCAGCGTTGGCAGCCGCAAGCGCTGGCAATGCAGTTACGACATATTTTGCAGGAATAAGATGCGGACAATAAGGCGATTATTTGTAACATTGATATTGGGTATATTGCTTCTGGCGGCATGGATGGTGTACTTCGCCAACACCCCCATTGATATATCTACGCCAACTCTGGAGGTGGATTTGGCTTCCGGTAGCAGTTTGACCGGCGTCTCCAAGCAACTGGTGCAACAAGGTTTATTACGCGAACCATGGAGCTTTGTTTTGTTGGTGCGCGCTTTGGGTAAGGCCCGAGAGGTCAAGGCCGGCAATTATCTTATTGATAATGGTGTCACGCCATATGACTTATTCGTAACCCTTACCGAGGGCAATGTCACGCAGGCCAGCATTACCTTCATTGAAGGCTGGACCTTTGCACAAATGCGCTCGGCAATGATGAAGAACAGCGAAATAAAGCATCTAACCATTGCCTATACGGATCAGCAAATCCTGAATAATATCGGGGCGAAAGAAACCATGCCTGAAGGCTTATTTTTTCCTGATAGTTATTATTTCGACCGCGGGATGAGTGACGAGGAGATACTGAAGCGTGCTTATCGAGCAATGCAAACCAAGTTGGAGGCTGCCTGGCAGGGCAGAGAAGCCGGCTTGCCATATACTTCTCCTTACCAGGCTTTGATTATGGCTTCAATTGTGGAAAAAGAGACGGGAAGAGCGGATGAGAGGCCCTTGATCGCGGGCGTGTTTCTTAATCGTCTGCGGATCGGCATGCGGTTGCAGACTGACCCAACCGTCATTTATGGTTTGGGTGAGCGGTTTGATGGCAATTTGCGTAAAAAAGACTTGCTGGAAGATACGCCATATAACACCTACACTCGTGCTGGCTTGCCGCCTACGCCAATTGCTATGCCAGGTTTAGCCTCCATCCAGGCAGTTTTGCATCCTGCCAAAACCAGGGCGCTATACTTTGTGGGGGTCGGTGATGGTAGTCATGTATTTTCCAATTCGCTGGCTGAGCATAATAAAGCAGTAGTGAAGCATCAATTGAAGGGTAGAAATGCGCGGTAAATTCATCACTCTGGAAGGCATGGACGGCGCGGGGAAAAGCACCCATATCCCAGCCATCAGTGCGGCGTTACAGGCGAGGGGTATTGATGTGGTAGTTACGCGTGAGCCAGGTGGGACGGCACTTGGTGAACGTCTGCGTGAGTTGCTTCTGCATCAGGCCATGCACGCCGAGACAGAAACGTTATTGATGTTCGCAGCACGGCGCGAGCATATTGCAGAGGTAATAGAACCCGCGTTGGCGCGCGGAGCATATGTATTATCAGACCGTTTTACGGATGCTACTTTCGCTTATCAATGTGGAGGGCGGGGCGTACAGGCAAGTAAAATAAGCATTCTGGAACAGTGGGTGCAAAATGCCTTGCAACCTGACCTGACTTTACTATTCGATGTGCCGGTTGAAGTGAGTGTGCAGCGATTAGCAGATGCACGTGAGCCGGATAAGTTTGAGCGGGAGAGCGATGAATTCTTCAGCCGGATTCGTGCAGCCTATCTATTGCGTGCACATGAATATCCTCAACGTTTTCGTGTGATTGATGCAAGCCAGTCGCTTGACGATATTAAAAAATCACTTGAGAATATTGTCTCAACCATATGAATTTAAAAAGAATATATCCATGGCAAAACGAAATCTGGGGGCGATTGACCACTGACCGGACCCGCTTGCCTCACGCCTTGTTATTGCGCGGGCGCAGCGGGATAGGCAAGTTTGATTTTTCCCTGCAATTGGCCAAGTCCCTGCTATGTCATACGCCACAACAAGACAGGCGCGCATGTGGTATATGTGTAAGTTGTGGCTGGTTCGAGCAAAATAATCATCCAGACTATCGTCTACTGACGCCAGAGCAGGAATCGGCCAATGATGATGAAGCCGCCTCGGCAAAAAAGTCTGGCAAAAAAAGCCAAATCTCGGTGGAGCAGATACGGGATTTAAACGGTTTTCTTGAGTTGTCCAGCCATCACGGCGGCGGATTGCGGGTCGCGTTGATACATCCGGCGGAAGCGCTTAATGCTTCGTCGGCAAATGCATTGCTCAAGATGCTGGAAGAGCCGCCTGCAGGCGTCATTTTCCTTCTTGTTTCGCATCAACCCCAGAGGTTGCTACCGACCATTATCAGCCGCTGCCAGAAGATTGATATGCCTGTCCCGCAAACAGATATTGCTTTGCAGTGGCTGGAATCTCAAGGCGTGAAAAGCCCGGCGGAGCAGCTTGCCTATGCAGGCGGATCCCCTTTGTCTGTCTTGAAAGATGCGGAGGAAGGGATGCTTCCCATCGACAATATAGCTAAAATGCTGGGAAATGGTGCCAGATTGGATCCATTCGTTGCCGCGCCGCTGTGCTTGGCGCAGGGAATGGAGGCAGCACTACACATGCTACAAAAATGGATTTATGATTTGCTCGCGATCCGCTTTGCCGGTAGCGTGCATTATCACGCCAGATACGCTGGCGCTTTGCAAGCTTTAAGCAAAAGCGTAGACTTGGTTTTGCTATTGGACTTCCAGCAAAAATTGAACGAAGCGCGTAAGTCAGCTACACATCCGCTTAGTAATGAATTGCAGATGGAAAGCCTTATGCTCCAATACACGCAATTGTTCTCAACAAAAAGTAATTAACCCATTATGGCAGCGAACACATCGACTTCAGAAGATAAGGCGGTACAAAGCGCGCCGAAGCCCGGAGTGCTTTCTCTTGCCATCAAGGAGAAAGCGGCGCTGTATGCAGCCTATATGCCTTTTATCAAGGGCGGCGGCCTTTTTATTCCGACCAATAAAAGCTTTGGAATGGGCGATGAAGTATTCATGTTGCTGAGCTTGCTTGATGATCCGCTGAAACTTAAAGTTGTCGGGCACGTCATCTGGCTTACACCTGTCACTCAGGGCAACCGGCCGCAAGGCATAGGCGTGCAATTCAGCGAAAAAGACGGGGGTCAGGAAGCGCGTAATAAAATCGAAGCTTTGCTGGGTGGGGCTTTAAAATCCACTCGTGTAACGCATACGATGTAATTATTTCATCGCATTCACCATAGTAATATGCTTGTCGATTCGCATTGCCATCTCAATTTCCCCGAGCTAGTCAGCAATATGGCTGCCATCAGGCAGGCCATGAGCGAAAATCAGGTCGGCCATGCGCTATGTATTTCGGTAACGCTACGCGAATTCCCGCAAGTGCTCGCCGTTGCCGAAGCCCATGATAATTTTTTCGCCTCTGTCGGGGTTCATCCGGATTATGAAGACGAGCCGTTTCTAACGGTAGAAGATTTGGTCCAGCTAGCTCAGCACCCAAAAGTGGTAGCAATAGGGGAGACCGGCTTGGATTATTTTCGTCTGACGGGCGATCTGGAATGGCAGCGTGAGCGCTTTCGCGTTCATATACGAGCTGCGATCCAGGCTAAAAAGCCGCTGGTTATCCACACACGCTCGGCGGCAGAAGACACATTGCGCATCATGCGCGAGGAAAACGCCCAGTTGGTAGGTGGTGTCATGCATTGCTTTACCGAAAGCCTGGAAGTGGCTTTGCAGGCCATTGAGCTGGGGTTCTACATCTCCTTCTCCGGGATTGTGACTTTTAAAAATGCCCATCAATTAAAAGAGGTGGCCAAGCATATTCCGCTTGAGCGGATTCTGGTAGAAACGGACTCACCTTATCTGGCACCGGTGCCGTTTCGTGGCAAGACCAATCAGCCGGCATACGTGAAATATGTCGCCGAAGAAGTGGCTAGCTTGCGAGGCATCAGTTACGAAGAGTTGGCAACAGCGAGCACTAATAACTTCTTTAATTTATTCCAGCAAGCACAGCGACTCAGTTAACCATGCAGCTGATATTCCTGGGTGTAGGCTCAAGTGCTGGTACGCCGGTCGTCGGTTGTGCATGCTCCACTTGCATCTCTGATAATCCACGCAATAAGCGGACGCGCTGCTCGTCCGCGCTGGTCATGGATGATGGGCACGTGATATTGATTGATAGCGGCCCGGATTTACGTAGCCAGGCACTGCGTGAGCGCCTGAATCGTGTGGATGCGGTTTTATATACGCATACACATGCAGATCACCTGCATGGTATTGATGACCTGCGAGCTTTTTGTCAGTTACAGAAACAGCAAATCCCACTATATGGTAATCAATATGCAATGGACCATATAAGCAGCAAGTTCGGCTATACATTGCGTGAGCCGATAGATTTTTGGGATCTGCCCATCCTGAGCGTCAATCCAGTTGCTGGTTCATTTGAGCTGTTCGGTAAACGGATAACGCCCATCCCCGTTAAGCATGGGCGCAGTGAGATTCTTGGCTACCGTATTGGCAATATGGCATATATCACCGATGTATCCGAAATTCCGGAAACGTCGTTAGCTCTTATGGATGGGCTTGAAGTCCTGCTTCTGGATTGCCTGCGCTACGAGCCGCACCATACGCATATCAATCTGGAACAAAGCCTGGTGTATGCCGGTCGTATACATGCGGAAAATACCTACTTGATACATATGACGCATGAAATGGAGTATGAAGCTTTGAGTCAACAATTGCCGCCTTCTGTACATGTCGCTTTTGACGGCCTGCGGGTGAGTGTCGAAGATGCAGAGTGTTAAGTAAGATGGCCACGGCCACTAAAAATGAGATAATCCGATTAACTTGATAACCGAACTAGGAAATAATATGCAACTTGGTAAAACAATATCCCTGTCGATCGCGGCTCTTGCCTGTATGTTATTGATGTCCGCACCTATATCTGCTGCGCCTAAAGATGCGCCAGCAGCCAAGGCTAGCAGCAAATCCAAGACATATACCGAGGATGAGTTCCTGCGCGCTTTCGAAGGCAAGTCACGCAAATATATTCAGGAGGCTCTGGGAGCACCCGTTAAAAAAGAGCAATCGGTTAAGCCATCAGGGGCGGAGACTGTCCTGGCTGGAAAGGTGAAATCAGAGGATAGGTCTAAGCCGGTAAATGTTGAAATGTGGTATTACAAAAATATAGTCAAATATGACCCTAAACGCACTTACAAGGAAACCGAATTAACTTTTGTGAATGACCGTTGCATGAACGTAGCATTCTTTAACAATAGATAAAACCAGTTAGGCAAGAAGTTCACCAATATAACCAGAAGGCCGGGAATCAGAGATACAGTCTGATTCCCGGCCTTTTGCATTCTTGTTGCCAAATAAATAGTTAAGGACTAATCTTACGTAAAAATAACAATAATGTAAGGTAGTGCTATGGTTAAACGTACAAAACTGCGTAGTTTTGCGCACGTTTATTTACTATATGGTGGGAATCTGCATCGGGGCATTTTTGTGCATGAAAAAGCCCAATTCATGCTGCGCGCACCAAGCCGTAGTCAAAGTATTTCTCTTCCCCTGCTTGCTCGTTATTTCTGTCTCCCCGTTTATTTGATCCCGGCTTTTTTGCTTCCAGACAATCGTCGTGCTGGGCCTGAGCAACTATGGAGCCCATTTTGCCTAGTATAGATATCGACGCCATATCCGAATTGGAAATGCATCAGTATGTTATTTTCCTCATAGACGGACAGCGCTACGCGCTTTCTCTGCCCGTAGTCGAACGTATTGTCCGCGCCGTAGAAATCACCCCTTTACCTGATGCGCCAGCTATTGTTCTTGGAGCAATCAATGTGGAGGGTGAAGTTCTTCCGGTATTTAATCTTAGGCGCAGATTCCTGTTGCCTGAGCGAGATATCGGCCCCAATGACCAACTCCTGATTGCCAGTACACGCCACAGAAAGGTAGCGCTGGTTATTGATGAGGCCCGGGATGTGATTGAGCGCAACCGCATGGAAATAATTGCGCTGGACGCCGTTATCCCTGGACTTGAGCAAGTCCAGGGCCTAGTCAAGTTTGATGATGGTCTGGTGCTGATTTATGACCTGGAGTCGTTTCTCACACTAGATGAAGTACACGCACTGGAAGCATCGATGGAAGCGCTCGAATAATGCTGAGCCAGGTCAGGGACGAACAATGGCTGCAATTGAGCGAACTCATCGCAGGCAAAATGGGGCTGCATTTTTCGCCTGAACGACGTGAAGATCTGGAGCGCGGAATTACAGGCGCAGCGCAGGAATTCGGTTTCGATGATGCCGAAGAGTGCGTTTCTTCCTTACTCACAAGACCGTTAACAAAAGCACAGGTGCAGGTGCTGGCAAGCCACCTTACTGTTGGAGAAACCTATTTCTTTCGTGATAAGCAGGCATTGGATGCACTTGCGGAAAATATTCTGCCGGAGTTGATCCACGCTCGACGGGGACGTGAGCAAAGGCTCCGCATCTGGAGCGCGGCCTGTTGCAGCGGCGAGGAGGCATATTCACTGGCAATCCTTTTGCATCGTGCTTTGCCTGATTTAGGGGACTGGAAAATCACTATCACTGCCAGCGATATCAATCCGCGTTTTTTGCATAAGGCCCGTGAAGGTGTTTATAGCGATTGGTCATTTCGTGATGCCCCGGGCTGGCTCAAGCAAAATTATTTTAACCGTACGCCCGATGGCCGATATGCAATCGCCCCTGAAATCAAAAAAATGGTGTCCTTTGGGCACCTGAACCTCGTTGAAGATGTTTATCCTGCGCTTGAGACTGGCACCAATGCCATGGATATCATCTTCTGTCGCAATGTGCTGATGTATTTCACTCCGACCCAGATTGGCAACGTGATAGAGCAACTGCGTCACTCACTAGTGGATGGCGGATGGCTGGTAGTGAGCCCAAGTGAGGCCTCAAGAGCGTTGTTTCCTCGTTTTACCAATATAAATTTTCCGGGTGCAATTTTTTTCCGTAAGGGTGAGGTTCAGCTTCAAAGCCAACCAGTCCTGACGCAGCAATTGCTCAAGCCTGAAAATGGCATGGCTGATCCAGCCGCGGATAAATCCCACGAAAACGTTTCGTTGAGTCAGGTATCGCCGGCCAATAAAACTTCAATAGCGGAAATGGTCGACAGGCTGCAGTCGTCGGCCGAATCGCTATACCTGCAGGGTCTTTACTCCGAGGTAACTGATACATTGCTGGCTGGCTTTGCCAAATACCCTGTCGAGCGCCACCTTAGCCCCGCAGTATTTTCTTTAATGGCCCGCGCTCTGGCTAACCAAGGCAGGCTGGATGATGCGCTGATCTGGTGCGATCGTTGGATAGCAGCCGACAAACTGGGTATCGCGGGGCATTATCTGCATGGAATGGTATTGCTGGAGCAGGGTAAGTTTGATCTGGCGCAGTCCTCGCTGCAGCGGGCGGTCTATCTCCAGCCAGATTTTGTGCTGGCACACTTCTCTTTGGGCAATCTTGCACATGCAAGGAGCAAATTGGACGAAGCCGGAAAGCACTTTGCCAATGCGTTACGGTTGTTGAAAAATCACCAGCCAGCAGATGTTCTGCCAGAGTCTGAGGGGCTCACAGCCGGGCGACTGATTGAATTTATCATGTCCATGAATGCCATGGAGAACTTGAAGTGACAAGCAAAACGAAGAAAGTCATCATCAAACCTGCTTCGTCGGATTCTAGCGTTAAAGCCGTCGACAGGAAAATCCTGCGCGATCGTGCCCGCAAGCTGTCCCAATCCCCAGAGCTGCAAATCGCCAGTACCTCGCTCGAGGTTTTGGAATTTCGCCTGGCCCAGGAATCCTATGCGCTGGAAACCAGTTACGTATCAGAAGTGTATCCGCTGAAAGATTTGACGCCATTGCCGGGCACTCCGTCATTTATGCTGGGGGTTGTGAATGTGCGTGGCCGGATTACCCCTGTTATCGATATCAAGAGATTTTTTGAACTACCTGATAAAGGGCTGACAGACCTGCATCGAATCATTCTGGTTAAGGGCAATGACCTTGAACTGGGGCTGTTGGCGGATTCCATCGTAGGTGTTCACAGCATTGCTGTTGACAGCCTGCAGGCATCGTTGCCGACATTGACAGGTATTCGTAGTGATTATCTTAAAGGGGTAACGGCAGAGCGTCTGGTGGTTCTGGATTTGAACCGCATCCTGACGGATCCCAGAATTATAGTGCATGAGGAAGTAGAGAATTAACGTATAAGGGGAGTGCATATCATGAAGTGGAATGTCGGAAGGAAAATTGGAGCGGGTTTTATATTCGCACTGGCGATCTTGTTTGCTGTGGGCACAGTCTCCTACCAGAACACTAACAAGCTTACCGAGACGGCGACTTGGGTATCTCATACACATGAGGTGCTGGAAAAGCTCGAGGCCATCCTTTCTACCATGAAAGATGCTGAAACCGGGCAGCGCGGCTACATCATCACGGGTGATGTAGATTATCTCGAGCCATTTGAGGCAACGCATGAGTTGGTCAGGAAAGAGGTCGAAGTGGTCAGGGATCTGACCAAGGACAACATTCAGCGGCAACATCAATTAGCTACCTTGCAACCGCTCATCGAAAGTAAGTTTACTGCGCTTCAGGAAGCCATTGATGAGCGGGGAAAAGCCAAGGGATTCGAGCTGGCCTTAAAGGTGGTACGTACGGACAAAGGCAAGCAGGCCATGGATGATATCCGCAAAGTCGTAGGCGAGATGATCAGCGAAGAAAATGCCTTGCTTAAAGCGCGCTCTGACGAGGCGCAAGTCAGTGCCCGTAATACAACATTCGTCATTATTTTTAGCACACTCGCTGCTTTTATCGCTCTGACCCTGGTCAGTATCATCATCACGCGAAATATTGCCGGCCCTTTGCAGAATCTCACAGCTGTGGCAGAAAGAATCACAGGTGGCGATCTCAATGTCCGTGTCTCCGTGAGTGCCCGCAGTGACGAAGTAGGGGTGCTGTCGCGTACGTTTGCTCGCATGACGGAGTCTTTACGCGCCATGGCAGGCGCAGCCGAGCAGATTGCTGCAGGAGATTTGCGGGAAAGCATCAAGCCCCAGTCTGCCGACGATGTTCTCGGTAATGCTTTTGCCCGCATGTCAGAAGATTTGCGTGCACAGATAAGCGGGCTCATAGATGGCGCTAATGTCTTGGGGTCATCCGCTAGCGAAATTGTAGCTTCGACTGCCCAACTCGCAGCCAGCGCCAATGAATCCGCAGCGGCGGTAAGCGAGACCACCACTACTGTGGAAGAGGTACGGCAGACGGCACATGTGGCCAGTCAGAAGGCCAAGCTGGTTTCCGATAGCTCACAGAAGGCGGCACAAAGCTCACAGAGCGGCCGCAAATCCATCGAAGACGTTAGCGCGGGCATGGAGCGTATTCGGCAGCAAATGGACGCCATCGCGGCGAGCATGATGCGTCTGTCCGAGCAGAGTCAGGCCATAGGTCAGATCATGGCTTCAGTCGAGGATCTGGCGGCGCAGTCCAACCTGCTGGCAGTCAACGCCTCTATTGAGGCCGCCAAGGCCGGTGAGCAAGGCAAGGGCTTTGGTGTGGTCGCACAGGAAGTCAAGAGCCTTGCCGAACAATCAAGGCAGGCGACCAACCAGGTACGTACGATCCTGAGCGACATCCAGAAGGCAACCGCAGCGGCCGTCATGGCTACAGAGCAGGGCAGCAAGGCGGTGGAGGCCGGCACAAGGCAAACCGAGATAGCCGGAGAATCGATACAGGCGCTTGCAGGTAACATGCTGGAATCGGCCCAGGCTGCCACGCAGATCGCGGCTTCCAGCCAGCAGCAACTGGTAGGAGTGGATCAGGTCGCGGGTGCCATGGACAGCATCAAACAGGCAAGCGTGCAGAATGTAGCGAGCGCGCAACAGCTGGAAACCGCAGCCCGTAATCTGAACGAGC
>CAZBSR010000032.1:0-11861 GCA_964494575.1 uncultured Methylophilaceae bacterium
GCGGCCATGGGCTCTGCAGATACGCGTCAGTTCATGGCATTCCCCTGCCTGTACTTGCCACAGGAAGAAGGGCTCTCGGAAAGGGCAAGTCTAGTGTTGCCCCGTATCGAGTTTACCCAGAGCCACTCTTATCAGGTCAATCTCAGAGGGGTCAAAAGCCTGGTATCGCTCACTGAGATGATAGCCAGTCAATGCGACTGGGTTCAGGTCGCTACTGATCTCCCAATGCCTGGTTCCTAGGCGTTTCGGCAGCCATCTTATCTTCCCAGCCGCCGCCTAGAGCCTTGAACAAGTCAACCGTGGCAGCAAGCCTAGCCTGCCGGCTCTGGATAAAAGCCAATGCTGCATCGTTATAGACACGTTGCGAATCCAGCACATCCAGGTAAGCGGAATAACCTGCTTTATAGCGATTCTCGGAAATATCCAATGCCTTTTTGGCTGCTTGCTGACTGTTATCCAATGCGGCCTCGCGTTCGCTGTTCTGGCGTACGTTCACCAGAGCATCATTTACTTCGCGGAATGCCGTTTGTACAGAGCCTTCATAGCTTGCCAGCGCCTGTTTCTGCTGGGCAGTAGCTTCATCGACACGCGCATTCAACCGGCCGGAGTCAAAGATCGGCAGGTTAAGGCTTAAGCCACCGGTCCAGATACGCGCTGCAGATTTCAGCACATCTCCCAGCTCGGTGCTTTCACCGCCCAGATTGGCTGTAAGCGAAATGGTTGGAAATAGTGCGGCCTTGGCTACGCCGATCCTGGCGTTAGCTGCCACCATCAGCTGCTCTGCCTGACGCACATCCGGCCGCGCCTCCAGCAGGCTCGATGGAAGCCCAGCCGGCGGTACTGGCGGAATGGGCAGGGATTTGATATCTCCCTGCGCAAGCTGCAAGTCCAGTGTCCCTGACAACACGGCAAGCTGGTGTTCTGTTAGACCACGTAATCTAGTCAATTCGGCAATCTGGGCCACCAGGTTGGATCTTGCAACTTCGGCCTGATGCACATCCAGAGCCGAGGCCACGCCACCTTCCAGCCTGCGCTTAGTCAGCGCCAGACTTTCTTCACGGCTTTTCAGACTATCCTTGGAGATAGCAATCTGAGTTTCGAGGCTGCGCAACAGCAGGTAGTTATTGACCACGAGCCCGGACAATGAAAGCGCCACTGTATCTTTCGCATATTGCGTAGATAAAGCCTCGGCACGCGCGGATTCCTTGGCGCGCCTCAACTTGCCCCAGAAGTCGATCTCGAACGATGTGCCGAGGCCGATCTGGAATGTATTACGCGGGTTGCTGCCGACTGTGGGAAAAGCACCCGCTTCACTGACACGTGAACGGCTACCGCTTGCGTCGAGATCTATTTGCGGGAATAGCGCCGCACCGACCTCACGCATGAAAGCATCCGCCTCTTCTACGCGCGCTGCAGCAAGCTTGATATCCGTATTGTTTTGCAGCGCTTTATCTACCAAGTCGTTCAGTACCGGATCCTGATATAGCTCCCACCAACGATCGGATATCGATACGATTGCTTGCCCTCCGCCACCAGCAGCACTATATTGTGCTGGCAGCGGGTTATCAGGACGCTGGTAATCCGGCCCCATCAGGGCACAACCGGAAAACGAAACGGCAATCACCATTAAATAAGTGAGTTTTAAGCGCGACATTATAGTGATTCCTTATTACTGTCCGCTGCATGACCATCTGCCGCATGACTTTTTCTCGTATGTTGTTTACCCGTTAACCATGTGAAGAATAACGGGATGAATATCGTGGCGACAAAAGTAGCCATCAGCATCCCGCCAAATACGCCGGTACCCATAGAACGCCGCGCAGCAGCGCCTGCACCGGAAGCAAACACCAGCGGAGCGATACCCAGGATAAATGCGAACGACGTCATATTGATGGGGCGGAACCGCAAGCGTGCCGCTTCCACCGCAGCATCCATCACGGACATACCCTCCTCCATCTTCTGGCTGGCAAACTCGACGATCAGGATGGCATTCTTTGCCGCCAGCCCAATGAGCGCGATGAGCCCGATCTGGAAGTAGATATCGTTAGGCATGCCACGCACCTTGACGGCGAGAAGCGCCCCAGCCAGAGCAAACGGCACCGCCATGATCACCGAAAGTGGCAATATCCAGGTTTCAAACTGTGCTGCCAGGATCAGGAATACCATGATGATGGCGAAGCTGAAGGCGAAGACGGCGGCGGATCCTGTGCGCTTTTCCTGGTAAGCCTGTCCGGTCCAGGCCATTTGATATCCATCAGGCATGTTCTTGGCTGCAATCTGCTCCACCAGCTTGATGGCGTCGCCTGAGCTTACGCCGTCCGCTCCACTACCAAGCACCTTGGCGGATAGCAGGCCATTGTAGCGTTCGAGCTGCTCGGCGCCGACGATGTGGGTGACTTTACTCAGCGCGGATAACGGAATCATGGCACCGTCCTTGGAGCGCACATAAACCCGACCAAGGTCTTCCGCCTTCATGCGATATTGCGGTTCCGCTTGCAACTGCACACGGTATGTACGGCCCGAGCGGTTGAAGTCATTGACATAGAGCGAACCCATGGTGCTTTGCAGGGTTGCATAGATATCGGCGACCTGTACGCCTTGCGAGATTGCCTTGGCCTCATCAACCTCAACAAAAAGCTGCGGAATCGTAGGCCGGAAGAAAGTATTGATGCCGGTAAGCCGTGGTTCTTTTTTCAGTGCATCGATAAAGTTATTGGTCACCTCGGACAGGCGTATAGGATCCGAGCTGTTACGACTTTGTACGTACATCTCAAAACCGCCTGAGCTGCCCAATCCGCGGATAGCAGGCGGATTGAATGCAATGGCAATGCCGTCTGGTTGCATCATGCCGATACCGAACAGTTTCTTGACGATATCATCAGCACTCGATGTCCTTTCATCCCAATCCTTAAGCCGTACAAACATGGTGGCTGCACTGGTCTTATTACCGCCACCAATAAGATCGAAGCCATTCACAGCAAATTCGAACCTCACGGCGGGATCCTTGGCAATGGCTTGACGAACCGCTTCCGTGGTCTTGCTGGTACGGCTTAGTGTGGCGCCATCCGGCATGATCATGGCAGCGACTACATAGCCTTGGTCTTCAGGTGGCACAAAACTGCCCGGCACTGTACGCAGCAGCAAGACAGCCACCGCGATGATGCCCGCAAAAACTACCGCACCGATAATTCGATGATGCAAGGTAAGGTTGACCGTTTTTATATAGAAATGCGTCAGGCGCTCAAAGCCACGGTTAAACTGGTCAAATATCCAGGCTTTTTGATGCGTAGGCTTAAGCAGGATGGCGCACAGTGCTGGTGTCAGCGTCAGCGCGACAATGCCGGAAATCACCACCGCGATAGCAACGGTAACGGCAAATTGCCTGTAAAGCTGTCCAGCGATTCCACCCATGAACGCTACCGGGATGAAGACCGCACATAAGACCAACACGATCGCCACTACCGCAGCGGAAACCTGCTGCATGGACTTGATGGCGGCATTGAGCGGCGACAGTTTTTCTTCATGCATCAGACGCTCAACATTCTCCAGCACCACGATCGCATCATCAACGACGATGCCGATCGACAATACGAGGGCGAATAATGTCAGCGTGTTGATTGAGAAACCGAAAGCATAGAGGCCGGCGAATGTACCAATCAGCGAAATAGGTACGGCAATCATAGGGATCAGCGTTGCGCGCCAGTTTTGCAGAAACGCGAACACCACCAGTACAACTAGGAACATGGCTTCGCCGAGAGTCTTCGCCACCTCCTTGATAGAGGCCTTTACGAAGTCCGTGGTGTCATACGGGGTGCTGTATTCCATGCCCGCAGGGAAGCGTAGCTTGAGCTCCTCCATCTTCGCCTTGATAGCATTCGCCGTATCCAGCGCATTGGCGCCGGTCTGCAGGAAAACCGGAATAGCCACGCCGGGCTGGCCATCAAGGGTGCTGCGTACATTGTAGCTTTGCGAGCCCAGCTCGATACGGGCAACGTCTTTCAGGTAAAGCACGCCGCGTGGGCCGTCCGCACGCACAACGATATTGCCAAACTGCGCCGGGTCAACCAAACGCCCCTTGGCAATCACGGTGTACACCAGCTGTTGATCATCCGGTGCCGGATCCTGGCCTATCTTACCTGCGGCGTATTGGGCATTCTGTGCCTGGATCGCATTGGCGATGTCAGTAGTGGTGACGCCCAGTTGCGCCATACGGTCAGGACGCAGCCAGATACGCATGGAGTAATCCTGGGCGCCAAAAATGAGGGAATCACCTACGCCTTTTACCCGTTTGATTTCATCCAGTATGTTAAGGGTGGCGTAGTTGCTTAGGTACAGCGTGTCGTACCTCTTGTCCGGCGAGGTAAGCATGATCACCACTAAAATATCGTTTGATACTTTTTTAATGGTAAGACCGGTGCGGCGCACTTCATCCGGCAATCGTGGCAAGGCGATATTGACGCGGTTACTGACGTTGAAGGTGGCCTGATCGACATCTGTGCCGACTTCAAAGGTTGCTGTAATGGTCAACGTGCCGCTGGAGTCAGCGCTGGAGTTGAAATATAGCAAGCCTTCCACACCGCTCAGTTGTTCCTCGATAGGTGCGGCTACAGTCTTGGAAAGCGTATCTGCGCTTGCGCCAGGATATGTTGCCTGAACCTGTACGGTAGGCGGCGCAATCTGCGGGTACTGCGCGATCGGCAACTGGAATGCCGCGGCCAAACCCGCCAGCACGATGATGATAGATAGCACAGAGGCAAATATCGGCCGTGTAATAAAGAATCTGGTCATGGCGTAGGCCTATGCGTGTTTAGCTGGATTGTTGGTAGGCTTGCTCGAAGCCGCCCCATTGTTGCCTGCCGGAGGTTGCCCCGCAGCATGCGGCGCAACCGGCGCGCCAGGGCGAACCTTGATCAGGTTATCTACGATGACCTTGTCACCGGCTTTTATCCCGCTATATATCACCCAATCCTGGCCCTTCCATTCCCCTACCTCCACGGGATGGACAGTCGCTTCATTTTTCTCATTAACTACATAGACAAATTTGCCTTGATCCGATGTCTGCACGGCGACCTGAGGTATCAGGAATACGCCGTCCTTTTGACCGGTAACAATGCGTGCGCGGACAAACTGGCCGGGCAACAGTTTTTTATCGGCATTATCGAAAGTGGCGCGCAATTGCTGCGTACCCAATGCCGGATCGATCTGGCTGGCCGCAAAGTTGAGCTTACCCTTTTGCTTATATTCCGAACCATCAGGCAGTATCAGCGAGACTTGCTTGACGCTGCTCTCATCCAAATGCCCACCCAGTTCGGCCAGTTCGTTATCCGACAAGCTGAAGCGTACCCAGATCGGGGATAACTGGACAATGGTGGTCAGCAGGCTGGTATTCTGGCTGACCAGCGCACCTTCCGAAAACTGGAAGCGCCCAGAGATGCCGCTTACTGGTGCAGTTACTGTTGTATAGGAGAGATTAAGTTCAGCTTCGCGCACGCTGGCTTCAGCCTGTTGCACGGTGGCGACGGCTACCGAGTTTTCCGAGACGGCATTGTCGTATTCACGCTGGCTGATGGACTGCGTAGCCAGCAAGCCCTTCAAGCGGTCGGCTTCGCGCCTGGTCTGTTCGATATGGGCTTTTTGTTGGGCAAGCTGTGCACGCGCCTGCGACAAGGCAATCTGGTAAGGCACAGGGTCGATCAAGAACATGGCTTGGCCCGCTTTGACAGCGGCGCCTTCTTCGTACATGCGCTTCAATAGAATGCCACCGACGCGAGGACGTATCTCGACTTCCTTGGCGCCTTCTGTCTGCGCAACCGTTTCAGTGCTTATCGGCACACTGGTCGGCTGAACCTCGATTACACTAACGGGCATTGCCTGCATGGGGGGTGGAGCCTGATCCCCGCCTTTACCGCAGGCCGCCAGCGCTAACATCACTACTGCCAGGCTAAACCCCTGCGAAACGTTCGGACTGATTCTGAAAACTCCCATTTGTGGCTCCATGTCTTTTTGATATTAATCTGGCAAATGTTGCTTGTTTTTTTGCGGGTGTATAATTATATACAATCAAGGTTGTATGTAAATAAAACTTTAAGGTTTAGAATTGTAAATATTATGGTCCGTAAAACAAAGGAAGATGCAAAACTCACACGCCAGCGCATCATAGATGCTGCGCGCGAAGTGTTCCTGGCCCGCGGCGTGAGCCGCTCTACACTGGAGCATATTGCAGCGCAAGCCGGCGTGACGCGCGGTGCAGTCTATTGGCATTTCAGCAACAAGACCGATCTATTCCAGGCGATGCGCGAGCAGGTGCTTCTGCCCCTGATCGACCGCGTGGACGATGCATTACTAATAGAAGGCTCAGATAATCCGCTTACCCGCATCGAAAATTTCCTGTGCGGCACGATCCAGGTACTGGATGAAAGTACCGAAGCACGCCAGACATATGAAATCATGATGATCAAATGCGAATATGTAGATGAGTTTGCACCGGTACTGCAGCAGATGCTTGCCAACTGCTCAGGCATAGCAGAGAAAATACAATTGGTTTATGAGCGTGCAAAAAACAAAGGCCAGCTTCACGACAGTCATGCCCCTCAGCAGCTGGCGATGGACACGCATGTGTTTTTCATCGGCTTGCTGCATATGTGGGTAAAAGACATCGACGGCACACGCTTTCGTCATCAGGCCAATGAATTGATCAAGCATCATATGAGTCTGCGCACAAAATAAGGGAACCTTTACTCCCGTCAGCTTTCATTACAATACAGTTAGTTGGACAATAGTCACTGTAAGTTACCGCACAGTGACTGGCTGTAAATTGATGCTATTTAATCAGCCATCAATTATTTCATTGTCTCGGCATTGAAAAAGGATTCGGAAAATGAAAAATTCTTCGGGTTTGACTTTACAGTTTGCAATGTCCAGTGGCGAGCTAGCCAAGAATATTCTGCGTCGCATATTCGAGAACTTCGGCGGCAATGTTCTGGTTCGCTTATGGGACGGCTATGAACTGCGGATGGGCCGGCGACAAAAGAGCGAGAGCCGACCCGAATTATTGCTGACTTTCGATAGCCCGGAAACTTTCCGCACCCTCTTCCTCTCCCGCAACCCCTTATATTTCCTGGAGTCCTATTTTGAAGGGCGCGTCAATATCGAGGGTGATTTATATAGTGTACTCAAACTGCGCCACAACCTGACCTCGCTGCATTTGTCCCTCATGGAAAAAGCCATCCTGTTGATTAAGCTGCTCGGAATGGAGTCGCATAAAAAATTGGCATCCGGAACCAACAGTATTATCCGGTGGGATAAAACCCTTGCTCAAAAATTAAGACTGAGACCCAGCAAGAGCCTCAACCGCCATTCCATTTCATTCCATTACGATGTTTCCAATGAATTTTATGCGCTGTGGCTGGATAAACAGATGATCTACTCCTGTGCATATTTTGAGGATGCCAGTCAAAGCCTGGAGCAGGCCCAATGCAATAAATTGGATTATATCTGCCGCAAACTGCGCCTCCAGCCCGGTGAACATATGCTCGATATCGGCTGCGGCTGGGGCGCCCTGATTTGCTGGGCGGCAGAGCATTACGGCGTAATCGCGCATGGCATCACTCTCAGCCGTAAGCAGTTCCAGCACGTCCAGAACTTGATCAGGGAGCGTGAGCTGGAAGGAAAGGTATCCATCGAACTCCTTGATTATCGCGACCTTAAAGGTGAAGCCCGGTATGACAAGCTGGTGAGCGTAGGTATGTTTGAACATGTGGGCTTGAAAAATCTTCCCACATATTTCGCGATTGCCCACCGCATGTTGAAACCCGGCGGCTTATTCCTCAATCATGGTATTACCACCGATGAGGACGGCTGGAAAAAAGATCTTTCCTCGGAATTCATCAATCGCTATGTGTTCCCCGATGGGCAGTTGGAAACCGTCAGTACAGTCCAGCGCATCATGGAAGACACCAATCTTGAAATCCATGATGTCGAAAGTCTCAGGTCGCATTACGCCCTCACTCTGCGCGAGTGGGTAAAGCGCCTGGAAGAGAAGCACGATGAAGCATTAAATTACGTGAGCGAAGCCACCTATCGCATATGGCGGCTTTATATGGCGGCTTGTGCGCTACAGTTCGAAGAAGGTACTACTGGCATATACCAGATACTGGTCTCCAGGCGAGAGCCTTTTGTCAGCCCGATTCCGCTTACACGCAAAGATATTTATAGCTAATCACCTCTCTGCACCATTCAATAGCAGTTCGCCTTCTTTGCGCACCGGACAGGTGCCATTTATCCTGCATTAAAACCTCACACGCCCTTTCATTGGTCGTTTTCAGGGTTGGCCCAAAGATTGCTCAAGTAATTCCAGATCACCATTCGTCGATAATAATATGTTGGGAAAGTCACGCATGCGACTACATCTCGCCTACAGCACCCCGGATGACCAGCCAGCCAACCCTGTCGCCAGTAAGTGTGTCGTCGACTGGCTCGATAACCGAGAGCAATTACTCGACTCCCTGCTCACCCATCTGGACGGTATGGCCTATTGTTGCCTGCCGGATGAGCACTGGACCATGTTATACGTAAGCAAGGGTTGCCATAAGCTCACCGGCTACATGCCGGAAGAGCTGCTGAATAATGAACATATTTCTTACGAAGAACTGACCCTCGAGGAAGATCGGCAAAGGGTTCGCGATGCCATCAAGACAGGAATCATGAGTGGGCAAGGATTCGAAATCGAATACCGGATAAAAACTGCTTCCGGGGGAATAAAATGGGTGTCGGAACGCGGCATTGGCTTTGTAAATCAGGTGGGGGAAGTTGAAGCGATCGAGGGCTTCATCCAGGATATCACCGCACGAAAAGCCAGTGACCAATCCCTGCAGGAGGCGGAGCAACGCTATCGCAGCATCTTTGAAAATACAGTGGAAGGTATATTCCAGACCACCCCGCAAGGCCAATACCTAAGCGCCAATCCGGCCTTGGCAAAAATTTACGGCTTTGAATCCCCGCAAGAACTGATTACCAGCCTGAACAATATCGGCCAGCAACTGTATGTCGATCCTCATAAAAGACAGGAGTTCTCGGAACTCATCGAGTTACGTGGGCGCGTAACCAATTTTGAGTCGCAGGTATATCGCCATGACGGCAGCATCATATGGATAACCGAGAATGCCCGCGCAGTGAAAAATGAACTGGGCACCCTGATCTATTATGAAGGCACTGTAGAGGACATCACCGAGCTCAAGAATCGCAGCCAGCTGATTGAGTACCAGGCCACACACGACATTCTCACTGGCCTGCCCAATCGAGCGCTATTAAAAGACCGCCTGCATCAGTCCATTAGCAATGCTGACCGCACCAGGAACCGGCTGGCTGTCGTTTTCGTAGACCTGGATCGATTCAAGGATGTAAATGACACCATGGGACATCAGGCTGGCGATCAGCTGCTGATAGCCATGTCCAAAAGGCTGCAGGGATGCGTGCGAGACAGCGACACCATCTCTCGTCCGGGAGGTGATGAGTTTGTATTGATTTTATCCAACCTGCAGAGTCCTGAAGTGCTCAACCAGACACTGGAACGCATATTATCTGCAACCGCACAGCCTTATAACATCAACCAGCGCGAGCTGACCGTCACCTCCAGCCTGGGAATCAGTATATATCCTGACGATGGCAGAGATAGCGAGACATTACTCAGGCATGCCGATAATGCAATGTATAAGGCAAAAGCCGCAGGCAAGAACAACTTTCAATTCTTCACCAAAGACTTCAATGCGATGCTGATCGAGCGCCTCAATCTCGGCTACCACATGCGCAATGCTGTCATGGACGAGGAATTCGTCTTGCATTACCAGCCCAAATATAATGCCACTACCGCAGAGATTATAGGCGTGGAGGCCTTGGTTCGCTGGGAAAGCATCCATTTCGGGCTGGTCTCTCCTTCAAAATTCATCCCGATTGCTGAAGAGATCGGTCTGATAAACAAAATCGGCTCCTGGGTCATCAATACCGCCTGCAGGCAATCCCTGGCAATATATGAAAACACGGGGCGCATGCTGCCCGTTGCCGTCAATGTCTCACCCAAGCAATTCTATGGCGGTCAGCTCGTTCAATTAATAGAGGCGGCTTTGTCAGAAACAGGCCTGGATCCGTCTTATCTGGAGGTAGAAATCACGGAGGGCCTTTTCATTCATGAACCGGCCAATTTTATCGAGGTGCTCAAAGACCTGAAGGCGATTGGCGTAAAACTGGCTATTGATGATTTTGGCACTGGATACTCCAGCATGAGCTATCTCAAGCACTTCCCTATCGACACCTTGAAAATAGACCAGAGCTTTGTGTTCGGGCTGGAGCGGGATCCTGCCAACCAGGCTATATTGAAAGCCATTGTCAGCCTGGGACATAGCCTAGGATTGACTGTCATCGCGGAAGGCGTCGAAACCGATATGGAACGTGAATTCCTGGTATCGATCGGTTGCGATGAACTGCAAGGCTTTCTGTTCAGCAAGCCCATGGCAGTGCCTGGCCTGGAAGCCTATATCCATTCGCATGCTTGAATATCCTACTGCTTCGAATCGGTCTTGTTAACTCGCGCCGCTATGGCTATGATGCACCCATGGCTGTGTTGAAGGGGAGCGTATGGATATTCATACTGGCGAGATTTACGGTAAGCAGACTGCAAGCAAATTCGTGATGTACAACGTACTGAAGGTAGGTAAAACAGCGATCACGCTGCAAAATATCGATAACCCGCTCAGCCTGTTTGAAACCACCGTCCAAAAGCTGCAATCCTCCGGCTACATCCGTGTCAGCCAGACGCCTTATATCAACACCGAAGCAATGCCATCCAAGCGCCGCAAGGCTGCACGCAAGCCCAGCCGCTGCCCTTATACTCTGGATTTCCTTGAAGATCGCGCAGACAGCGAACGACCAATCCCCATAATACCTGATCTATTTAGCCCGACTTAGGTAAGGTCTATAGGCTCACTGTATTTTCAGGCTACCTTGCTCTAGGGCCGCCAATCAACTTACCAGCACCATGTAAAACTCCAAATCCAGGAAACTCAACGGGATTAAGTGCAACAGCACAACTGAAAATGCCTTTTTAAGCCGTTGTATGCCTTCAGTGAGTTCGGCTTTATTCAAGCTGCCAAACCCCAATCTTATCCCTTGCGCTTCTGCATGGGTTTCAGAAAACAACGAGCAAGGCTGGATGCGAACCTTGTTAACGTAAGCGCGGTCGATCAGGCCTTCTACACTTATATGCTGTTTGAATCTAAGCCAGAATGCCAGGCCCCCATGTGGTAACTCAAAGTCTACAAAAGCATGCAGTTCGCTGCGGATCAGGCTCTCAAGTACATCCCGTCGTTCCCGATAGACTTTAAATGTCCTGCGAATGTGGCGCTTCAGCTCTCCGCTATTCATCAACTCTGAAACCGCCAGCTCTGTTGCAGGATTTCCTTGTCGATCAATAAGCATGACTTCCGCCACACACTTTTCAATAAACCCTGTCGATGCAACTAGGTAGCCGGTACGTAAGCCAGGGGCCAGCACTTTGGATAACGATCCGACATAAATCACACGGTCAGATCGGTCCGTACTGGCTAAGGGGAATACCGGGTGATGTGAGAAATGGAACTCGTGATCATAATCATCTTCAATGATAGAGAAGTCATACTGCTCTGCCAGCATTAACAGCCTCAGCCTGCGATCCGCCGTCATCATCACTGTTGTAGGGAACTGATGGTGCGGCGTTACATATATAGCGCGTATCTGCTGTCTTTGACACAGCTTTTCCAACTCATCCACTTTAATCCCATGGTCATCAATCCCCACAGTAAGGATATTGGCTCCGCAGGATTTGAAAGCAT
>CAZBSR010000033.1:0-11813 GCA_964494575.1 uncultured Methylophilaceae bacterium
GAAGAGCATCGCCCATTCTATGTTTCTGTAGATGGCGTAGCTGAGGAAGTCATTGTCGAGACTCTGAGTGAAATTGAGGTGTCCGGTGGCAAGAGCGGCGGCAATGGCAAAAAGAAAGCCAGCACCTCCAGCAACAGCGGCCGGCCTCGCCCTACGCACGAAGGCTGCGTGACTACCGCCATGCCCGGCAGCATTGTAGAGGTCAAAGTTAAAGCCGGCGATCAGGTCACTGCTGGCGATGCCGT
Source organism: uncultured Methylophilaceae bacterium (assembly GCA_964494575.1). Classification (GTDB taxonomy): domain Bacteria; phylum Pseudomonadota; class Gammaproteobacteria; order Burkholderiales; family Methylophilaceae; genus JBCKUK01. Next base: position 246 of record CAZBSR010000033.1, read on the forward strand.
ACTGGTGATTGAAGCAATGAAAATGGAAAATGAAATCCAGGCGTCCAAAACCGGTATCGTAATTGCTGTGCACGTAAAGAAAGGCGACGCTGTCAGCCCGGATGAGACACTGCTGGAAATTCAGCCCGCCTAGCTGCCTCATACGCCATTGCTTGGAGAAAAGCCGGCAGCGAAAATATGCCGGCTTTTTAAACTGCTCATCAACCATCTAAAATAAACAATGAGCCAACAACCTCTCATTCTCGCCTCATCCTCAGTCTACCGGCGTGAGCTCATGGAGCGCCTGCGGCTCCCGTTTATAACCATCTCGCCAGATGTAGACGAAACCCCACTCAAGCATGAAGACTCCCCGGAAACTGCTTTGCGGCTGGCACAAGCCAAGGCTCGCAAGATTGCGGAGACTCATGTGCAAGCACTCGTTATCGGGTGTGACCAGGTAGCCACCTTAGATGGCCTGCAGCTTGGCAAACCGCTTAACCACGACAATGCTGTCAAGCAATTGCGCATGATGCGTGGCCGCTCCGTCACCTTTCATAGCGCCTTGTGCCTGTATAACGCCAGCAACGACCACATGCAGGCTGATATTGTGCCGAGTGTGGTCCAGTTTCGTGACATCAGCGACAACCAGATCGAGAACTACTTGCTCAAGGAGCAGCCTTACCACTGTGCAGGTAGTGCAAAATCCGAAGGGCTGGGCATCGCGATAATCGAGTCCATACGCGGCGATGATCCCAACGCACTGATCGGTCTTCCACTCATCCGGTTAATAACCATGCTGCAAAACGAAGGCGTCAACGTAATATAAAAAGTAAACGTTTTTCGAGTTCACAATTGGAGGCTCCATCATGCTTAAACGTTATGCCCTTATATGCGCCCTTTCTACAGCAGCTATCCTGCCCGCTCTTCCGGCCCACGGCGCCGAGCCGGAAGAGATTCGGAGCACGCAGCAGGACCAGCAGCAAGTCGCAGTCACCATCTACAACAATGACCTGGCATTGGTAAAGGATCAGCGCAAAATCAAGCTTAACCCCGGCCTGAACATTCTGGCCTTGCGCGATGTAAGCGCGCAAATACGCCCGGAAACGGCACTGCTGCGCAGCCTCACATCAATCGGTTCGCTTGCCACCCTGGAACAGAACTTTGATTTTGATCTGCTGACTCCGCAAAAACTGCTGGAAAAATTTGTCGGCAAGAACGTGGACGTCATCAGGACCAATCCTGCCACCGGGGTAGAAACGAGAGAACAGGCACAAGTGCTGTCAGCCAATAATGGCGAGGTTCTGCGAATAGGTGATCGAATCGAGACCGGTATTCCAGGGCGCATCGTATACAACGATGTGCCAGCTAACCTGCGTGACCGCCCTACCCTTGTCGTTCAACTCCAAAACAAGGGTGCTGCCGAGCAGAATGTGGAATTGAGCTACCTGACCGGCGGCCTCGGCTGGAAAGCGGATTATGTGGCGGAATTGAGCCCGGCTGAAGATAAAATCGATCTCTCCGGCTGGGTGACGTTAAACAATACCAGCGGCGCAAGTTATCCGAACGCCAAACTGCAACTGGTGGCCGGTGACGTAAACCGAGTGCTACAAAACCGCCCAATGATGGCGAAGACCATGCGCATGGATTCTATGGCCGCTGAGATGGCGCCATCCATGGCGGAAGAATCGCTGCTTGAATACCATCTTTATACGCTGGATCGCCCTACTACCATCGCCGAAAACCAGACCAAGCAAGTCGCCCTGTTGTCCGCCAGCGGGATCCCGGTGCGCAAAGAGCTAGTCTTGCGTGGAGCTGATTATTACTATCGCTCCAGCCAGGGCGAGATCGGGCAAAAATTAAAGGTCGGCGTATTTGTGGAATTTGAGAACAAGGAAGCCAGCAAACTGGGCATGCCACTGCCGAAAGGTATCATGCGTGTTTACAAAAAGGACAGTGCAGGCAATGCATTATTTGTAGGCGAAGACTCTATCGATCACACACCGAAGAACGAGACTGTGCGTCTGAAATTGGGTGAAGCTTTTGATGTGACAGCTGACAAAAAGCAAACCGATTTTAAGGTACTGCCTAATCCAGCCAAAGGTAACAGCGCATTTGAAAGCGCTTATGAGATCGTGATCAAAAACGCCAAGAAAGAAAAAGTCACCGTCCTTGTGCAGGAACCGATTCCGGCGGACTGGAAGATCATGAAGGAAAGCCACCCCAGCAAAAAAGCCAGCAGCAATATGGCAACCTGGAAGATTGACGTGCCCGCAGAAGGCTCAGCCAAGCTAACTTATCGTGTGCAAGTAAAATATTGAGCGCGGGCACCTTATATCTAATTCCGGTCACCCTTGGCGATGACAATATTGCCAAGGCATTGCCGCCGGACGTTGTCGCCCTTGCGCAAAACCTTGATACCTTTGTCGTTGAGAATGAAAAAACCGCGCGACGCTTTCTGGGTGCGATAAAAACCAGCAAACCACTGCGCGAACTGGCTTTTTCTACTCTCAATGAACATACGACGGAAAAAGAACTGCCTGCGCTATTGGCGCCGTTATTGGAAGGTAAGGACATCGGCCTGATGTCCGAAGCCGGCTGCCCTGGCATTGCTGACCCTGGTGCCAGGCTTGTCGCACTGGCGCACAGTAAGCACATTCGTGTTGTACCGCTGATCGGCCCTTCTTCCATACTGCTTGCCCTGATGGCTTCCGGTTTTAATGGCCAGCGCTTTACCTTCCTCGGTTATCTACCGGCGGAAAAAGCGCAGCGTGTACAGAAGCTCAAGGAGATCGAGCAAGCTTCACGCAAACACCATGAAACACAGATATTTATTGAGACGCCCTACCGTAACCAGCACTTGTTGGTAGACATATTGGCAAGCTCCAGCCCGGAAACCCGGCTATGTATAGCTTGTAACCTCAGCCTCGCTAGTGAAATCATCATCAGCAAGACAATAGCGCAGTGGAAAAAGTCAGAACTGCCGGATTTACATAAACAGCCGACAGTATTTTTAATGCTGGCTTAACTCCCCGATGCCTGGCTCACCAAAAGCAACTCTCTGACAGGCGCATAACTGCGCCGATGTACTGGGGAAACGCCATGCTCTGCCAAGCGCAATAAATGATAAGGTGTGGGGTAACCCTTGTGTTTTGCAAATCCATATTGCGGATGAAGCTCATGCAATCGGCACATTTCTGCATCGCGTGCGGTTTTAGCCAGTATAGATGCTGCAGCAATGGCTTGAACCTTGCTGTCGCCCTTCACGATGGCCTGCGCCGGGATGGAGATTCTGGGGCAATGCAGGCCATCAACCAATACCTGGTGCGGCATGACATGTAGCGCCTCTATCGCGCGCTTCATAGCCAGGAGGCTTGCCTGCAAGATGTTAATTTCGTCGATCTCTTCCACGCTACTGCTCGAAATTGCCCAGGCCAATGCGTATTGTTTGATCTGGGCTGCCAGGCTGTCGCGCTTTTTCTCGGAGAGGGTTTTGGAGTCGGCCAGGCCGGGGATACTGCGCGCCGGATCAAGAATCACCGCCGCTGCGTATACAGCGCCTGCCAAAGGGCCGCGCCCAGCTTCGTCGACCCCACAGACGATCAACAATTCTGCAGGGCTCTTCATGATTAAAGATAAGCCAGTATTGCCTGTGCAGCCTTTTCTTGTGAATCCTGCCGCAGGCTCTCATGCATTCGTGTAAATTCTGCGCGTATTTCAGCCATCAGTACTTTATCGCTCACGAGCTTGAGTGCTGTTTCAGCCAGTTTCTCCGGGGTAGCATCGTGCTGCAAGAGCTCCGGGACGACAAAGCGCCCCGCAAGTATATTGGGCAAGCCCACATAAGGCAGGTAGTTCATACGCTTAAGTAGTTGCCAGCTCAGCGTCGGCATACGATAGGTAATGACCATGGGGCGCTTGATCAGCGCGGCTTCCAGCGTTGCTGTCCCGGACGCGACAATCACCAGGTCTGAAGCCTCCATGGCCATGTGTGCATGCCCGAAGAGAATCTGTATCGGCAATTCTTCATGATTATCCGGGCAATTGTCATAGATGGCTTGCTCAAAAATCATCCTGGTTTCGCGCGTAATCAAGGGAACCAGGAACTGTACTTCGGGCTGCTCTTTTACGATCAATTGCGCAGCCTTAACAAACAGGTCTGCCAATTGCTGCACCTCACTCTGTCGACTGCCCGGCAACATGGTAATGACCAGGCTGTCCGACTTTAATTTGAGGTTTTCACGTGCCGCCGTCAAATCCGGCTCCAGCGGTAATATATCCGCCAACGGGTGGCCAACATAAGTAACGGGTATCCCGGCACGCTCATATAATGCAGGCTCAAACGGGAACAGCGCCAGCATATGCGAGACGGCACGCTTTATCTTGCCCATACGCCCCTTGCGCCAAGCCCAAATGGATGGGCTGACATAATGTACGGTACGTATGCCTTTGCGCTTGAGGCTGCGTTCCAGGCCGAAATTGAAGTCCGGTGCATCGATGCCGATAAAAATATCCGGCGGATTTTTCAGGAAATACTGCAGCAACTCCTTGCGGAGTTTGAGTAGGCCGGGCAAATGGCGCAATACTTCGATGTAACCACGGATCGAGAGACGCTCCATAGGAAAGAGCGTCTTTGCGCCCTCGCCTATCATCTTCGGCCCGGCAATACCGACAAACTCAATGTCCGGCCTGTGTTTTTTCAAGGCACTGATGAGGTGGCTGCCAAGCAGATCGCCGGAGGCTTCTCCGGCTACGATACCAATTCTAGGCATACTGATAATTCCCAGCGAACGATTAGCGAACGATACCGCGAGTGGACGTATTGAGAAACTCCAGCAGGATACCAAGCTCAGCACAGTCCTTGAGTTGCTCAGCCAACAGCTGCTTGGCCTCCTCAAGAGACAGGCCATTGCGATAAAGCGCCTTGTAGGCACGCTTTATCTTGGTGATGGCTGCCGGGCTGAAACCGCGCCTTTTCAGGCCCTCAGAGTTGATGCCATGAGGCTTGGCATCATAACCGGCGGCTGTGACATAGGGAGGAATATCCTTGAATACCACGGAGCCGACCGCAGTGATGACATGCGCGCCAATTTTGCAGAACTGGTGGATCAGCGTGAAACCACCCAGGATCGCATAGTCATGCACATCCACATGCCCGGCCAACGAGGAGTTGTTGGCAAAAATCGTATGGTTCCCAATCTGGCAATCATGCGCGATATGCACATAGGCCATGATCCAGTTATCGTTGCCGATACGCGTCACGCCCTTATCCTGCACCGTACCTCGATTAAAGGTACAGAACTCACGGATAGTGTTGCCATCACCAATTTCCAGTGCGGTAGGCTCATCGTTGTATTTCTTGTCCTGCGGCGCTTCACCCAATGACGAAAACTGGAATATCTGGTTATCCTTGCCAATCGTGGTCGGCCCCTTGATCACAACGTGGCTGCCTACACGTGTGCCACTGCCAATACGCACATTCGGACCAATGATGGAATAGGCGCCAATTTCCACGCTGGAATCCAGCTCGGCTTTTGGGTCAATAATTGCGGTGCTGTGTATCATGGGGTTTGCTTCTGGAATGTCATAGCCAAGCTTAAATTCTTTTATTTTTCAATGGCCTTGAGGATACACATAAACTCAGCCTCTGCGACTACGGCATCGTCAACCAAAGCCTGGCCGGAGTACTTCCAAATTCCACGCAGGATACGATCGATCCTGACCTTGAGTACGATTTGATCCCCTGGGGAAACCGGCTTCTTGAAACGGGCTTTATCTATGCCGGCAAAATAATAGACCGAGTCATCACTGGGCTTACTCTCCATCGTCTTGAATGACAGCACGGCTGCAGCCTGCGCCATCGCTTCAATGATCAGTACACCCGGCATCACCGGGTGATAAGGAAAGTGGCCCGGGAAAAACGGTTCGTTAATCGAAACATTCTTGATTGCCGTAATTTCCTTACCTACGTCCAGGGATAGGACGCGATCTATAAGTACGAAAGGATATCGGTGTGGCAAATGATTGAGGATTTCATGGATATCCATGCTAATCGTGGCTTTATCAGTCATGGCATTTCCTTAATTGTTTGGTTTTTCATTTTGCTTCCTGGCCGTTCCAAGTTCTTTTTCTAGCTGTTTGACGCGTTCGGCCAGATCTCCCAGGCGACGTATATTTGCAGCCGTCTTAATCCAGTCCTCATGATCCTGGAAAGGCATCAGAGCGGTATAGGTGCCGGCTTTTACAAGCGAACGGGTAATCATGCTTCCTGGCGAAATAGTCACTCCATCAGCAATCTCAAGATGTCCTAATATCATGGCAGCTCCGCCAATCCTGCAATGCTTTCCAATAACTGCACTGCCTGCGATACCGACACAACCGGCAATCACAGTATGCGCTCCGATGCGGCAGTTATGACCAATCTGGATCAGATTATCCAGCTTTACACCTTCTGCGATCACCGTATCATCCAGCGTTCCTCGATCTATAGTGGTATTCGCACCTATATCAACACGATCTTCAATCACCACGCGCCCCACCTGCGGTATTTTTACCCACTGGCCGGAGTCTTCGGCATAACCAAATCCGTCTGATCCAATTATAGCGCCTGCTGCCAATGTGCAGGATTTACCGATAACGCAATCATGGTAGACCACCACATTCGCCTGCAATTGAGACCCGGCGCCGATTATAACCCGCTCGCCGATAATACACCCGGGGCCAATGACTACATTCTCACCCAATTGCACATCGCCGCCGATCACACTGTGGGCCGCAATCACACATGAATCCGGAATAGTCGCTGAGATATGCACTACAGCACTTGCATCAACGCCCTGGGCATAAACAGGAGCGGGATTCATCAAGGCTGAAAGCTTTGCGAAATAACTATAAGGATTATCTGTGATAATCCTGGGCAGATCGGTTGCATGGCGGTTTTCTTCGCTGACAACAATCGCGCTTGCCTGCGTACCAGTTAATTTGGAAAGGTGCTTGGAAGCTGCCAGAAAAGTAATCTGTCCAGGCTTTGCATTGGATAAGGAAGCGACATGGGTGATAGCCAGTTCTCCATCACCAATCAGTTCGCCACCTAATTTCGATACGATTTCCCGCAGGGAATAATGCGTGCTCATCCGGCTAAAATTGCTTAAGGACGAATACGCTTATTTCTTGCCCAGCGATTTCAGAACCTTATCGGTAATATCTACCTTCTTACTTGCATAAGCCACGCCGCCATAAACGACCAGATCGTAACCCTCAGCCTCTGCGACTGCGGTCACGGCTTTGTTGATGCGGTCTTGCAGTGAGCCTAGCTCCTCGTTCTTGCGCAGGTTAACGTCTTCACGCAGCTCACGTTGCTTACGCTGGAACTCGATTTTAAGATTGGAAAGATCACGCTCCTTGTTGCGGCGGTCAGTCTCGGAAATGGTCAGGCTATCTTTGGCGAGCGCAGCCTCTATATCCTTGATTTGCTTTTGCATCCGCTCCAGCTCCTGTGAGCGTGGGCTGAACTCTTTTTCCAGCTTCTTGCCGGTCTCTGCAGTTTGCGGCGCTTCCTGTAGAATTTTATCTACCTGTACATACCCAACCTTCAACTCGGCGGTATAGCCAGCAGTTGCATAGGCAAGCAAGCCTGCCACCAATATGCCTCTTAAAAGCTTACTCAATTGACCTCTCCTATATATAAACTAAATTGCAAATTAACCTATTAGAACTGTGAGCCCAGTTGGAACTGCAGTATTTGGGTATCATCCTCTTTTTCGGCATTGAGAGCTTTTGCAAGCACCACTTTAATTGGCCCGAATGGGGAGTACCAGCTTACGCCCAAACCAGTCGAGTAGCGAAGGCAATCACTGGCACCTTCACATGAATTGGGAGCGGGGTTGGTATTATTCTCTTCCCCCCAAATGGTACCGCCATCAAGAAATACGCTTAAGCGGAACTGCTTGGAATCCTTTAAGAGCGGCACAGGGAAGAATAGTTCGGCATTGGCAAGCAGGCGCTTGGTGCCGCCCACAGCAAAATCGTCATTATTGTTGGTAGGGTCCAGTTCACGCGGCCCGATTGCGCTGGTATCGAAACCGCGCACCGAATTCACACCGCCCAGATAGAAGTTCTTGAAGAATGGATATTCTTCATTGCCATAGCTATTGGCGTAACCGGCTTCACCATTCAGCATGAGGGTAATATTCTTGGTGACGTCCTTGTACCAGCTATGCTTGTATTCGGCCTTGTAATACTGCAGATCCAGACCGGGTAAACCGGCTTCAAGATTGATTCTTTGCAGAACACCCTTGTTAGGATAAAGAATATTGTCGCGCGTATCATGAGCCCAGCCCAGACTCAATATCAAGCTATTGTTGTCACAGCCACCCGCGCTGTTACTGCCGCAGAACTTTCTGTACCGTAACGGGCTTTCTGAATTGAGGTCGATTTTAGTAGTGTCAAAAGTAAGACCTGCAGTCAGGGAGTCACGTTCATTCAGCGGCATCCCGAAGCGCACGCCTGCGCCATAAGACGAGCTCTTATAGCTTGCCGTTTCAAGCGAGCTCGTATCGACATCACGACGATACACATCGAAGCCGCGACTTACCCCATCCGGCGTAAAGTAAGGGTCTGTATAGGACAGTGCGTAAGTAGTATTAACGCTGCCTGTATTCACGTTAGCGCTTACCCGGTTACCGGTTCCCAGAAAGTTATTCTGGTTGACCGTTACGCCGAATACAACACCGTCCGAACTGGATAACCCTGCACCGAACTGTACGCTACCTGTCGATTTTTCCGTGACATTGATATTCAAATCGACCTGATCCGTCGTGCCCGGGACTGCTGGTGTTTCAACGTTGACATCTTCAAAGTAATTCAATCGCTCAAGGCGCTGCTTGGAGCGTGATATTTTTTCCGCACCATACCAGGCCGATTCGAGTTGGCGCATTTCGCGGCGCAACACCTCATCTCTGGTACGCGTATTGCCTGTCAGGTTGATGCGGCGCACATATACGCGACGACCCGGGTCGACAAAAAACGTGAATGCAACCGTATGCTTTTCCTTGTCCACCTCTGGTACTGCATTGACGTTGGAGAAGGCATAGCCGTCATTACCCAATCGATCGCCAATGGCCTTGCTGGACTCCGTAATTTTCTGGCGGTTAAAGTACTCACCACTTTCCACGGTAATCAGCTTGCGCGCCTCTTCTTCAGGAATGAGCATCTCACCGGCCAACTTGATATCTGTAACCGTGTATTTCTCGCCCTCGGTAATATTGACCGTAATATAGATATCACGCTTATCTGGCGTAATGGAAACCTGCGTGGAATCAACATTAAACTCAAGGTAACCCTGGTTCATATAAAACGAGCGCAGGGTTTCAAGATCGGCAGTCAGCTTTTGTTTGGAATATTGATCATCCTTATTCCACCAGCTCATCCAGTTAGGTGTAGTAAGCTGAAATTCATCAAGCAGGGTTTTCTCATCGAAAGTCTGGTTCCCGACGATATTGATACTGCGAATTTTGGAAATCGCGCCTTCCTCAATATCGAAACGTACCGCAACACGGTTACGCTCCAACGGGCTCACGACGGTTTTGACAGTGGCGCCGTATTTACCCTGGGACAGATATTGCCTCTTGATTTCCTGCTCGGCCCTATCAAGCATGGAGCGGTCGAAAATCAGCCCTTCAGCCAGGCCGATCTGCTTGAGCCCATCCTTCATCTTATCGGAGGGAAAGGATTTGTTACCGTTGAAACTGATCTGCGCAATAGCAGAGCGCTCCTGCACCGTCACCACCAGTACATCGCCATCCGCTTCAATCCGCACATCCTTGAAAAAACCTGTGCCATACAATGATTTAATAGCCTGGGTAGCCTTCTCATCATCCATCGTCTCGCCAACCTTGACCGGCAGATAATTAAAAATCGTACCGGCCTCGGTACGCTGGATGCCTTCTACCCGGATATCCTTGACCACGAATGGTTCCATAGCCAGTGCTGATGTGACATATCCACCAAGAAGAACCAGCAGAAGGATATGCCTAAGCTTTATTCTGAATATCATTAATCAGCCTGTGATAAATCGATTAAAATCGTTATAGAAAGCAACCACCATAAGTAGCCCCAGCAAAGCCAGTCCTACACGTTGACCAGTTTCCATGACCGCCTCGGAAACCGGACTCCCCTTAAAAATTTCAATCATATAATACAACAAATGGCCGCCATCCAACACAGGGATAGGCAATAGATTAAGCACACCCAGGCTGATGCTGATCAGTGCCAAAAACCCCAGGAATGCTTTCCAGCCGATATTAGCGCTTTGCCCGGCATAGCTGGCGATTGTCACCGGCCCACTGATGCCTTTCCATGACACATCGCCGGTCACCATTTTACCCAGCATTTTCAGGCTGAATGTCGACGTTTCCCATGTTTTGCCTATGGCTTTGGATAGCGCAGGCAAAGGTGTATACGGAATGTTCACCAGCAGCTTATCGAGCTCGGCCTGCTCCATGCGATACGCCGCACCAATACGGCCAATGCGCTGACCGTCTTCTTCGGCAGCATCCGGAGTAATAGGCAGGTCTAGATTACTACCGTCACGCTTTATCTTCAGGTTCAAAAGATGCCCGGGATTTTTGCGGACGGTATTAACCAGTTCTTCCCATTGCTTTATTGCGACCCCATTAATCAGCAATATCTCATCGCCAACTTTCAGTCCAGCCTTCTCTGCAGCGCTGCCCTCGACTATCTCCCCCACCCTGGCCGGCACGCTTGGCTGGTATGGCTTAAGACCAAGCTTGTCCAGAAAGTCGCCTTCATAATCCTCTTTATCTATGCCGCTCAGGGCAAGGCGATGCAGGTGCACTTCGTTGCCGCCGCTGACAGCTTCGACCTCAACCACAGGTGACTTCAGGGATTGCTGAAGTACTATCCAGCGTACGTCCTGCCATGTATTTACCGGCTCACCCGCCACTTTTTGAATCAGCTCTCCAGACTTCATGCTGGCCACAGCAGCAGGGCTGCCTTGCGTGATCTCACCCAATATAGGCTTCATGCCTACCACGCCATGCATGAATAGTATCCAGTAAAGGAAAACAGCCAGCAGCAGATTGGCCGCCGGCCCGGCAGAAACGATGGCAATGCGCTTCCAGACTGATTGCCGGTTGAATGCGCAAGGGATATCGCTGGCATTTTCTACCGGCGCTTCACGCTCATCCAGCATCTTGACATAGCCGCCGAAAGGCAGCGCAGCCAATATAAACTCCGTCTGGTCCTTGCCAAAGCGCCTGCTGAACAATGGCTTGCCGAAACCGACTGAAAAACGCAGCACCTTGACGCCACACCAGCGGGCCACCTGAAAATGCCCATACTCATGGACAGTGACGAGGATACCCAGAGTAACAAGGAAAGCGAGTACGGTAACCATCTAGTGCTTACTCATCCACAAGCGCGCTGCAGCACGCGCAGCTTCATCAGCAGCAACGACCAGCTCCAGCGTGCTTGCTGGTTCGACGCTGCTGTCGCTCATTACATCCTCAATCATGTGCGGAATATCCATAAATCCTATCTTTTTATCCAGGAATGCCTGCACGGCGACTTCAT